>JAVJQK010000010.1 GCA_040218145.1 Sandaracinaceae bacterium
CTACCCGTTCGACATCCCGGCGGTGCGCGACCTCGAGACCCTCGACCTCGACCCGGGGGTGACGTTCTTCATCGGCGAGAACGGGAGCGGCAAGTCCACGCTCCTCGAGGCCATCGCGATCATCCTCGGCCTCAACCCCGAGGGCGGCAGCCAGAACTTCACGCTCGCCGATCGGCCCAGCGAGTCCGAGCTGCATCGCTACCTGACGCCCATCCGCTCGCATCGGCGGCCGCGGCGGCGCTTCTTCCTGCGCGCGGAGAGCCTCTTCAACGTGGCCAGCGAGGCGGAGCGCATCAACGCCCCGGGGTGGCCACGGCTCCACGAGCGCTCGCATGGCGAGGCCTTCCTCTGGCTCCTCCGCGATCGCTTCCTGCCCGGCGGCCTCTACCTCCTCGACGAGCCCGAGGCCGCGCTCTCGCCCAAGCGTCAGCTCGCCATGCTCACCCGCATGCACGACCTGGTGGAGGGCGGCTCCCAGCTCCTCATCGCGACCCACTCCCCCATCCTCATGGCCTACCCCGGCGCCTGCATCTACGGGCTCGACGAGGACGGCCTCGAGCGCGTCCGCTACGAGGACACCGAGCACGTGCAGATCACGCGCGACTTCCTCGAGCAGCCGGCGCGCTTCCTGAAGCACCTCCTGGACGACGGAAGTGGGCGGTGAACCGGCATCTCCCTACCACCCGTCCGGCTCGACGTGGCGCAGCATCCAGCCGCGGGTGGCCTCCTCCTCCCGGAAGCGCCCCGGGAGCGTGACCGCGACGGCGAGGTGCGGCGCGAGCGCGGCGCTCACCTCCGCTTGCGCGAGCGGCAGGTCCAGCTGGTTGACGTCCCCCGCGTGGGGGCGCGGGCCGGCGCGCAGCAGCAGCGCGTTCGGCAGCGGCATCGCGACGACCTCACTTCGCCAGGCCCGCTTGGCCAGCGCATCGACGTCCAGGCCCGCGCGCTCGCCCGTGGCGCCGACGAGGGTCAGCCAGCTCGTCCCGGGCAGGCCCCGGTCGGCGAAGAGGCTGAAGCGCTCCGGGGCGAGCAGCTCCAGGCCGAGGTAGCGCTTGGCCTCCCGCCACGCCGCGTGGCCGGCGTTGCGTTTGTGACGCGGGTCGAGCGCGAACGCGTAGCCCCCCGCGCCGCAGGCGATCGGGAAGCGGTGCGCCGCCTCGATGGCCAGCGCGAGGAGCGCGTCGGGGTCGTGGTCGAGCGGGAAGCGCAGCTCCGCGTGGCCCACGCGCGGCGTTCGGTCGCGAGCGACCTCGCGGTACGTGAACGACGCCGCGGGGAGGTCGTCGCCGTCCCGCACCTCGAGCTTCAGCAGGTGGCGCGCGCCGCCCGTCCACGCCGCACCCAGCGCGCCGAAGCCGATCGCCTCGACCAGGTCGGTCAGCTCGCCGACCGGTCTCCAGCGCTGCTCGAGCGACGTGCGAAACCAGCGAAGGCGCTCGCTCGGGGCGTGATCCAGGTAGGCCGACAGGAGCTGACCCGCCCACTCGGAGGCCCACCGCGGGTCGGGCTCGAGATAGAGCGTCAGCGCGAGACAGGGCCTCAGCAGGGTGACGTCCGGGCGCGCGCGGAGCGCCACGCGACGGGGCAGGAGCGCGGAAGACGACACGCTCCCCTCACCACATCGGCGCGAACGGGGCCGTGATCCGCTCGAGCGCGTCCACGCCCTGCGCGACGAAGGCCGCGCCGTCGGCGGTGTGACCCACGTCCGCGGTGCTCGAGAAGAGCAGGTGCGACTCGTTCGGCACGAGGTGCAAGCCCGGGAGGTTGGGCTTGATCGAGTCCAGCGAGGTTCCGCGCAGCTTGCAGAGTCCGTCCGGACCGAGGGTCGCGACCCAGACCTCGTCGCGCCAGCGCGCGATCCCGCTGACCGGCGCCGACCCGCGCGTGACGAGCGAGAAGCCGTACGGGCTCCCCTGGAGCACGCTGCCGCGGCCGCCGCCGACCCAGACCTCGTCCGTCGCGTCGACGTGCACGGCGACGAGCGGCTCCGTGCCCGCCTCGGGCGCGCGAGCCCAGCGGCTGCCGTCCCATCGCGCGAGCAAGCCGGCCTCCCCCACCGCGACGAGGTGGTCCTCGCGGCTCCCGCTCATCGCGACGATGCGCTCGGGCCCGGGCGCTGGCATGTCCGCCCAGCGATCGCCGTCGAAGCGCAGGAGGAACGACCGGCCGCCGCGCAAGCCCCACGCGTAGACGTGCGCGTCGTCGAGGCCCCAGACCCCGACCATCATGCCCGGGACGTCGTGCACGCTCCACGGCCCCACCACGTCGTCCGCCTGGTGGATCTTGCCGGGCGCGTGGGTCACGAAGGTGCGGCCCGAGGGCGCTCGCCAGAGCCCGGTGAACCAACCGCCGACGTAGAGCCGGCTGGTCCCCTGGTCGCCGGTGAACTGGATGACCCACGAGTCACCCGCCTCGGGCCGGAAGCCGACGCCCGCCTGCCCGCGGTAGCCGAGGGCCACCGCGTCGTCGAGGTTCCGCCCAGACACGGCCCCCCAGGTGTGCTCGAGGGGGATCGAGGCGCCTCCAGGTGTGGTGGTGGTCATGGGATCTCCGTCGTCTCCGTCATCGCGCGCTCCTGTTCAAGCCGGTGCTCGAGGCCTGCGTACCCGGCACGTTGGCTCCCGGAATCTGCGGCTGCGTGGGCGCCTCCTGGGGCTGCCCGGCCGCGACGCGCTCGCCCTGCGCCACCCGGCACGCGGCCTCCGCGCGTGGGTCGCCATCGCCGCGGGCGGTGCGGACGTCCGCGATCGCCCCCTGCTGCTCCTCCCGGATCCCCTGCAGCTCCTCGTCGCTCACGGCGCCCTTCGCGTGGAGCTGCGTCGCCCGGGCGAGCTTGGCGCGGGCCGAGCGCTCGCGCTCCTGGAGCGTCTCCAGGCCTCCGGACGCCGCGGCCTCCGCGTCGCCGGCCGCCGCCTTGTTGGCGTTGACGTCCAGCGCGCTCTGCTGCTGCATCCCGTTGAAGCCCATCTCGACGAAGTTCTCGAGACACTCCCCCGCGTCCCCGCCGGTGACCTGCTGGTCCTCGGGCGCGGTGGGGGGCTTGGCTTCGCCGGGACGCGCCGGGGACGCTTCGCCCGCGGCCGGCGCCTGCTCGGTCTCGGGGCCGTCGGCCGCCTCGCCGCGCGCCTGCTCACGTCGCTGCTGCTCCAGCGCCTCCTCGCGCTCGGCGACGAGCTGACGGGCGCGCGCCTTGGCGTCGTCCTTCGCCTTCTGCATCGCCTCCGCGTCGCTCGACGCGCCGCCGTACGGTCCCCCGGCCGTGTGCTCCCCGTTGGGCCCGAGCGCGCCCTCGTACTCGCGCACCGTGTGCAAGTTGTGCTGCGTGCCCGCGTCGTGCGTCTGCCCCTGGTGGGGCATCGAGGGGCAGAGCGTCTCGCTGTAGCCATCGACGCGGTTGGTGCAGTCGTTCCCGCGACTGCCCTGCATCGTCGCGTTCATGTACATGTGGCCGGACGTGTAGGCGGCCGGGTTCACCGTCCGCTTCCCGTCCGACTCGAAGTAGTAGGGCTGACCGAGCTCCTGCTCGCGCGGCGTGCAGGGCTCGCCCGCGGCGACCTTCGCCCGACACTGCTGGATGTAGCTGAGCGTGCTCGAGTACGTCCCGAACTCGTCCGGATGCCAGCCCAGGTCCAGGATCGCGTTCTGGCAATCCACGGAGAAGAAGGCGGATCCCCCCTTCAGGAGGAACGCGACCGGTGTATGGGGCGCGGGGGTCGGCAAAGCGGGTCTCTCCCGCGCAGGCTACCCGTCCGAACGGGCCGGTGGCCAGCTTCTCGGAGGCGTGCCCCGACCTCGGCCAGCCGTGCTACGACGCCTGTGTGGAGCACGGCTTCGTGCGCGGCGTGCGCCTCGAGCGTGAGAGGGTGCCCGACTTCGGGCGCTACCCGTTCGACATCCCGGCGGTGCGCGACCTCGAGACCCTCGACCTCGACCCGGGGGTGACGTTCTTCATCGGCGAGAACGGGAGCGGCAAGTCCACGCTCCTCGAGGCCATCGCGATCAT
>JAVJQK010000011.1 GCA_040218145.1 Sandaracinaceae bacterium
ACTACGAGGGCACCGTCTCGAGGACCCGCACCGACAGCGCCAACCCGCTCTTCGTCTCCGCCGGCGACCTGCGCCTCACCTCCAACTCGCCGAGCCGCTTCGGCGCGGGCGACGGCAGCGATCAGGGCGCCCTCCCCTACGGCTCCGACGCGACCCCGGGCCTCCACGGCACGCTCTGGACCGACACCACGGTCCCCGCCGGGAGCACCACCGTGGCCGGCGACCTGACCATCGCGCCCGGCGTGACGCTGACGCTCCGCGCGGGGGCGACCCTCGTGTTCCAGGCGAGCGATCTCATGCAGGCGTACGAGAACACCTCGCGCGCGGAGCTGCGGGTGCTCGGCCGGCTGGTGACGGAGGGCACCTCGAGCCAGCCGGTGCGCTTCAACTCGGCCACGAGCGGGATCGGCTCCTGGTACGGCGTGGACTTCTTGCCGGGCGCGACCGGCAGCGTCATCCGCGGGCTGATCGTCCAGCACGCGACCTACGGGCTCCGGCTCCAGTCGTCGCCCGGGACCTTCGACCGGCTGACCCTCACCCGGAACACCCACGGCGTCTACGCGACCAGCGGGGGGAGCGCGACGATCGCGAACGCGCTCCTCGTCGACAACTCTCCGTACGGCGCATATACGACGGGATCCGGGAGCATCTCCCTGGCCCACGCGACCGTCTACGGGAACATCGACGGGATCTATCTCAGCGGCGGCACCGTCGACGTGGTGAACAGCATCATCACCGGCAACTCCGACGACGGCATGGACCAGAACTCGGGGAGCGCCACCATCCGCTACAGCAACGTCTGGGGCAACGGAGGCGTCGACTTCGAGGGCACCGTCAGCCGCGGCGCGGGCATGCTCTCCACCAACCCCTTCTACGCGGGCGCGCCGAGCGACCTGCGGCTGACGTCGACGAGCGCGTGCATCGACAGCGGGACGGCCACCGGCGCGTCGATGACCGACCGCGACGGCGCGAGCCGGCCCATCGATGGCGACGGGATCGGCGGCGCGGGCTACGACATGGGCGCCTACGAGTACGCGTCGATGACGGTCTGCGGCGACGGCGTCATCGGCGCGGGCGAGACCTGCGACGACGGCGCCATGAACGGGGGCTACGGCTTCTGCAATGGCACCTGCACCGGCCTCGGGCCGCGCTGCGGCGACGGGATGACCAACGGCCCGGAGGCCTGCGACGACGGCAACGGGATCGAGACCGACGCCTGCCTCTCGACCTGCGTGGCCGCGACGTGCGGCGACGGCTTCGTGCGCGCCGGCGTGGAGACCTGTGACGACGGCAACACCGACGACACCGACGCCTGCGTGATGTGCATGCCCGCCACCTGCGGCGACGGGTTCGTGCGCGCCGGCGTCGAGGCGTGCGACGACGGCAACGCCGTCAACACCGACGCCTGCGTGATGTGCAGCGCCGCCACCTGCGGCGACGGCTTCGTGCAGACGGGGGTCGAGCAGTGCGACGACGCCAACGCGTCCAACACGGACGCCTGCACGAACATGTGCATGACCGCGCGCTGCGGAGACGGCTACGTCGGGCCCGGCGAGAGCTGCGACGACGGGAACACCGTCAACGACGACGCCTGCTCGAACACCTGCCGCCCGGCGAGCTGCGGGGACGGGATCGTGCAGATGGGCGAGGAGTGCGACGACGGCAACAGCGTCAACGACGACGCCTGCACCAACGCGTGCCGCGCGCCCATCTGCGGCGACGGCGTCGTGCAGAGCGGCGAGGAGTGCGACGACGGCAACCGGGTCGACGACGACACCTGCACCAACGCCTGCACCCGCGCGCGCTGCGGCGACGGAGTCCTGCAGAGCGGCGAGGAGTGCGACGACGGCAACACCGACCCGTCCGACGCGTGCACCACGGCGTGCCGCGCCGCCGTCTGCGGCGACGGCTTCCTCCAGGTGGGCGTCGAGGCGTGCGACGACGGCAACGGCTTCAACGACGACGGCTGCGTGGAGGGCTGCGTCGAGGCGCGCTGCGGCGACGGCTACCTGCGCGACGGCGTCGAGGCCTGCGACGACGGCAACGACGTCGACGGCGACGGCTGCTCGGCCATCTGCGCCCTCGCGACCTGCGGCGACGGCGCGGTGCAGACGGGTGAGGAGTGCGACGACGGCAACGCGAGCAACATCGACGGCTGCCTGAACACGTGCCTCAACGCGCGCTGCGGAGACGGCTTCATCCGGGCCGGCGCCGAGGCCTGCGACGACGGCAACGACCTCGACAACGACGCCTGCCTCTCGACATGCCGCAACGCGAGCTGCGGAGACGGCTTCGTGTGGGCCGGCATGGAGAGCTGCGACGACGGGAACGGCGCCCAGACCGACGCGTGCCTCGCGAGCTGCGAGGAGGCCTCTTGCGGAGACGGCTTCGTGCAGGACGGCGTCGAGGGCTGCGACGACGGGAACGAGGCGAGCGGCGACGGCTGCAGCGCCGCGTGCACCGAAGAGAGCGTCGGACCGGGTCCCGACGGTGGCGTGATCGGCGCCGATGGCGGCGTGACGCCGGGCGTGGACGGAGGCACCGCGCCTCCGGCCGACGGCGGGTGCGGCTGCCGCGTCGGGGGCACGCGCTCGAGCGGGCTGGGCGCCCTGGCGCTGCTCGCGCTCGGGCTGCTCTGGCGGCGTCGGCGGCGCGGCTGACGTATCCTCCGTCCGTGCGGATCTCCACCGAACGGCGCGCGCTTCGATGACCGAGGCGCGCGCGCTCCAGCGGCCGCCGGCCGAGGTGCGCTTCCGGGACGAGCTCGCGCAGCTCGCCCAGGAAGACGCCGGCCAGCCCCGCCCGCCGGGCTGGAAGCTCTCGATGCCGACGGTGCGGCGCTTCGTCCTCGGGGACCCGGCGAGCGGCATCCAGAGCAAGATCGTCGGCCCGCCGAGCGCCATCGACCGCGCGATGGTCAGCCTCGCGACCCAGCGCGGGCTGATGCTCGTGGGCGCGCCCGGCACCGCGAAGTCGCTCCTCGCGGAGCTGCTCGCGGCGGCGATCAGCGGCCGCTCCACGCTCACCATCCAGGGCGGGGCCGCGACCACCGAGGACCAGATCACCTACGGGTGGAACTACGCGCTCCTCGTCGCCGAGGGTCCGAGCGAGCGGAGCCTGGTGCCGGCCCCGGTGCTGACCGGCATGCGAGAGGGTCTGATCGTGCGCTTCGAGGAGATCACGCGCTGCCCTCTCGAGGTGCAGGACGCGCTGCTCTCGGTGCTCTCCGAGCGCGCGCTCACGGTGCCGGAGCTGGGCGAGGCGCACACCGTCTACGCCCGCGAGGGCTTCAACCTCATCGCGACCGCGAACACGCGCGACCGCGGCGTGAACGAGACGAGCGACGCGCTGCGGCGCCGCTTCAACTTCGAGACGATGTTCCCGATCGCCGACTTCCGCGCGGAGCTCGCCCTGGTGGAGCGAGAGTCCAGCGAGCTGCTGGCCCGGAGCGGGGTGCCGGAGGCGCTCCCCGAGGACGCGCTCGCGGTGATCGTGGAGACCTTCCGCGCGCTGCGCGAGGAGACGGCCGAATCGGCGTGGGGGGAGGCGCCGAACGCCGCGGCCATGAGCACGGCCGAGTGCGTCTCGGTCGCGCACGCCGTCGGGGTCCGCGCGCGCTTCGCGCGGGGTGGCCAGGCGGGCCCGAAGGAGCTGATGAGCGACTTCGTCGAGCACCTCGCGGGCGCCGCGGCGCAGGACGATCCCGAGGCGCTTCGCCGGCTTCGTCGCCACCTCGAGCAGCGCACCAAGCGACGCGAGGGCGCGTGGTGGGAGGCGCTCCACGCCGCGAAACATCGTCTGCCCGAGCCTTGATGGGTAAGATGGCCGGATGCGCAGTCTTCGCTTTCTCTTCTCGGCGCTCCTCGCCGCGCTCTGGCTCGGCGCCCTCCCCGCCTGCAACCCGGGCATGACCGCCCCGCCGGGCGACGCCGGCGCCCCGTCCTGCACCGGGTGCGTCGACACGGAGTCGGGCGGCTGCGTCCGCGGCACGGTCGACGATCGGTGCGGCACGGGCGGCGAGGCGTGCGTGGCCTGCGGCGATGGAGAGGAGTGCGTCGACAACGCGTGCGCGCCGCGCGGCGGCTGCAACGCGGCCACCTGCCCGGGCTGCTGTCGGGGCGACGTGTGCGTGGCCATCGAGCGGGACGACGCGTGCGGCAGCGGCGGCGCGGAGTGCGCGGCGTGTGCGCGTGAGGAGACCTGCGTGGACGGCGCCTGCGTGGCCGCGACGGGCTGCGGGCCGGGCAGCTGCGCGGGCTGCTGCAGCGCGGGAGACACCTGCGAAGACGGATCTCAGGTCACCGCGTGCGGCCGGACGGGCGGGCTCTGTGAGGCGTGCGCCGACGGCTGGAGCTGCGTCGACGGGACCTGCACGCCGCCCTGCGAGGAGTGGTGCGGCGGCTGCTGCGACGCGGACGGGGTCTGCCAGGGCGGCGAGGGCGACGCCGCGTGCGGAGACTCGGGCGCTGCGTGCGCGGACTGCGGAGCGGGCGGCGAGTGCCGGGAGGGCGCGTGCGTCGACCTGAGCTGCTCGGAGACCTGCGGCGGCTGCTGCGAGGGCGACGCCTGCCTCGCGGGCGATCTCGGCGGCGCGTGCGGGAGCGCGGGCAACGCCTGCGTCGACTGCGGCCCCGCGTTCACGTGCGCGTCGGGGGGCTGCGTGGTCGACCCGCTCTCGCGCTGGGACCTGCGCGCCGTGCGCGCGTCCTTCTCGCCGATCAATCCCAGCGGCGCGACCTGGGACACGGGCAGCGGCCCGGACGCCTACTTGACGGCGGAGGTGATGTCCGGGGGAGGCACCGCGACCGGCCAGACCACGCGCGACGACGACACGACCTCGCCCTTCTGGTTCGAGGTGGTGCTCACGGACGTGCGCGCGAGCGATCTGAAGACCGGGGTGACCATGCGCATCCGCGACTTCGACTCGTTCAGCCGGGACGACGACATCGGCTACTGCTTCTGGCGACCGAGCGACGGCGCCTTCTCCCGCGGCCGCGTCACCCTCCGCTGTCCCGCCCGCAGCGCCGACCCCGAGACCATCGAGGTGGAGCTGGTGGTGTACCTGGAGCGCCACTGACGGGTGCCCGCGCCGCGCGTCATCGGGGTCCGTCACCACAGCCCTGCGTGCGCGCGGCTCGTCGAGGCGGAGATCGCGCGGCTCCGGCCCAGGGCGGTGCTGATCGAGGCGCCGGCCGATCTCGACGTCGAGGCGCTCGCGCTTCCGCACACGCCGCCCATCGCCGCGCTCAGCTGGTTCGAGGGCGAGGACCACTCGACCGGGAGCTGGGCGATCACGAGCTGGGCGCCGTTCTGCGCGCACTCCCCCGAGCTCGTCGCGCTGCGGGCGGGGCGAGCCGTGGACGCAGAGGTGCGCTTCATCGATCTCCCGGTCTGGGCGCAGCCATGGCGCGTCCGCACGCCGCGCCTCCCGAGCGCCTACGAGCGCGCGCTCCTCGCGCGGACCGGGATGGACGATCGCGACGCGCTCTGGGATCACCTCTTCGAGGCAGAGGACGATCTCTCCTCACTCGCGACGCGGCTCGAGGCGCATTGGCGGGCGCTCCGCGCAGACGCCCCGCCCGACGCGAGGGAGCGCTTCATGGCCGCGCACGTGGCCCACGCGGTGAGCGCCGCAGGGTCCCCGGAGCGCGTGCTCGTGGTCTGCGGCGGCATGCACGCGCCGTTTCTGGCCACGGGCTGGAGAGGCGCCGACGGCGCGCGCCCCGCCCTCCCCGACGACGGCGGCGCGCGGCGGGGCACCGAGCTGGTCTCCTGGAGCGACGCGCGGCTCGACGGATACGAGGCGGGGCTCCCCGCGCCCGCCTGGTACCGGGCCGTCTGGGAGCGCGGCCCGGAGGGGGCGAGCGCGCAGCTCCTGGAGGCGGCCGCGCGGCGCGTGCGGAGCCGGCGCGCGCTCGGCGCCGCCGACGTGGCCGCGGCGCGGGCGATGATGCTCGGGCTGGCGCGCCTGCGGGGCCACGCCGCGCCGACGCGCTCGGACTTCCTGGAGGCGCTGATCGCGACGTGGGTGAAGGCGCCCCTCGATCATCCGCTCGGGCGCGGATCGGTGGAGCGCGCGGACGACGTGATCCTCGCCGAGATCCACGCCGCGCTGCGGGGCGACCGGGAGGGCGCGCTCGCGCCGGGGCTCGGGCCGCCGAGCCTGCTGCGGGAGGCGCGAGAGGCGGCGCGCGCCGGCGACCCCGAGGGGCTGCGCTGCTTGCACGTGTTGCGCACGCCGGGGATTCACCGCGAGGACGGCGCGTTCGTCGTGCGCTGGGGACCGGAGTCCGAAGCCCACGTCGTCCGCGAGGCGGTCCGCGGCGCCACCCTGTCGCGCGCCGCCGCGAGCCGGGCGCGCGAAGCGTTGCGGGACCGTGAGCCGGGCGCGCTGGCGGCGGCGCTCTCGCTCGGCCCCCTCGACGCGGAGGGCCGGGACGCGGCGCGGCGCGCGATCGAGGACGCGACGTCGCTCGATGACGTGGGCGACGATCTCCGCGTGCTCATCGGAGCCGGCGCCGAGCCGGAGCTCCTCCGGGCCGCGACGCGCCACGCCGCGTGGCTGATCGAGGGCCGAAGCGGGCCGCGCTCGGAGATCGGCCCCCGCACCCTCGACGCCGTGGTCGCGCTGCGCGACGCGCTGCGGGCGCAGCCGGAGCCGGACGTCGACGAGACGCTGCGTCGCGTCGCGCGGGATGGGCGCGCCCCCTGGCTCCTGCGTGGCGCGTGCCTCGGGATCCTCGAGGGGCAGCCGGAAGAGCTCGACGCGCTTCCCCCCGAGGGCGTGGGGCTCGTGCTCGCGGGGCTGCTGTCGGTGCGCCCCGAGGTGAGCGTGGACGCGCTGCTCGACGCGCTCGACCCGTTCGTGGTCGACGCTCCGGAGGACGCGCTGCTCGAGGCCCTGCCCGGGCTGCGCCTGGCCTTCTCCCGCCACCCGCGGCCTCGGCGCGCGGCCCTCGCCGAGCGCGTCGGGGCGCGTCACGCGACGCGCGCGCTCGACCCCGCCGCGGGCCGCGCGCTGGAGGTCGCGGTCGACGCGGAGATGGCCCGCTGGGGGCTCGCACCCGCTCCGAGGCAGGGCGACGCGGCGCCGAGCCTCCCAGCGTCCGGCGGCGCGACAGCCGGCGACGCGGCATCCGGCGTGGTCGAGGCGAAGGCGGCGCCGCACCGGGACGCGGGCGAAGCCCGGGCGCGCTGGCGACTCGCGCTCGGAGACGCGGCGCACGACGCGCTGGGCGACCCCGGGCGCTGGCGTCGTCACGACGAAGCGCTCGCCTTCCTCTACGACCGCACGGACGCCAAGCGAGGCGGCGTCCGCGTCTCCACCGCCCGATGGCTGGAGGATCTGCGCGCGCTCTTCGAGGCGCGCGTCGCGGCGGATGTCGAGCGCGACGCCATTCGCCGCTTCGGGCTGGACGAGGTGCTGGCCGCGCCGGAGCTCCTCGCGCGCGCTGCGCCGGACCCCGCGCTGCTCGACGCCGTTCTGCGGCGCGGGCCCCGGATGGACGAGGCGGCCCGCGAGGTGGCGCTCGCCTTCGTGCGACGCACCGCGGCCGCGCTGCGCGCCGCCCTCGCGCCCGCGATCGAGGCGCCCTTCATGGGCGCGTCGGGCGCGCGCGCACGCGACGGCGCGCGTCATCGCTTCGACCCGGGACGCACGGTGCGACGCAACCTGCGGCACTGGGATCCGGTGCGCGGCAAGCTCATCGTCGCCCGCCCCGCGTTCACGCGCCGCGCGCGTCGCCCCCGGCCGTGGACGCTGCTGGTCCTCGTCGACCGGAGCGGGAGCATGCGAGACGCCGCGGCGATGGCCACCGTCACCGCCGCTTGCTTCGCTTCGCTGCCCAGCGTCCGCGCGCACCTGCTCGCCTTCGGCGCCGACGTGGTGGACCTGAGCGACCGCGTCGAGGATCCGGGCGCCGCGCTCTTCGACGCCGCGGACCTGCCTCCGTCGCTCTCGGGCGGGACGGACATCGGGCGCGCGCTCGCGCACGCCGCCTCGCTCGTGCGCACCCCGCGGCGCACCCTCGTCGTGCTCGTGACCGACTTTCGCGAAGGCGTGAGCCGCCCGCGGGTCGTGCGCCGCGTGGAGGCGCTCGTCCGCGCGGGCGTGACGGTGCTCGGGCTCGCCGCGCTCGACGCGGACGCGGTGCCCGACTTCGACCGCGCGCTCGCCCAGCGCTGCGCGAGCGCCGGCGCGCACGTGGGCGCGATGAGCCCCGGCGAGCTGGCGCGCTTCGTCGCCGAGCGGGTGCGCGGGTGAGCCTCGAGACGTCACGCGCGCTCGTCGCGCGGCTGCTCGAGGCGGGCGCAGGCCTCGACCCGGGCGCAGGCCTCGACCCGGGCGCAGTCGCGACCCTGGCTCGAGCGCTCGACGAGGCCGGGATGCCGTGGCCTGCCGCGGCGTGTCGGCGACTGCACATGGCGCTCGCCGAGAGGGCCGGGGCGGCGCTGGGGGAAGCGCTGACCGAGCTGCACGCCCGGGCCAGCGCCTCGCCGAGCGTGGACGCGCTCGGTCACGCCGACGTCTCGGCCCCGCTGCCGCCGCAACGCCTCGTGTCGCTGGGCGCGCGAATCGAGAAGGACGGCGCCGCGATGCGCGCGCGGGTCTTCCTGGCCAGCTCGAGCGAGGTGCTGGTCTTCGAGGAGCGCTGGCCGGCGCGCGATCACGGCCCTCGGGATCCCTCCCAGCATCAGGTCTGGCGGGGCCTCCCCCTCGGCGCGCTCGCGCGCGGGCAGCTCGTCGCCGAAGGGGCGCGCCGCGAGCCCGGGCGGCGCGTGCGCCTCCTGCGCGCGTCGACCAGCGTCACCCCGCAGAGCGGCGCGTGGGACACGCTGCCCGTCTCCACCGCGCGCGTGCGGGACCTCGTGATGCCCACGCCGCGCTGGCTGGGCCACCCCGCGGGCAGCTTCGCCGCGCTCCCGGTCACGTCGGTGCGGGGGCTCGGCTTCGCGCGCGGCAGCCAGACCTTGCACGCGGAGGTGCTGGACGCGGACGGCGACGCGCTGGCGATCGCGCTGCCGCACCGCGGGGAGACGCCGGGGGCGGTGGACGTGCTCGCGCGCGCCCTCCGCGAGCGCCCACGCTGGATCGCCGGTCCGCTGGAGGCGCGCGCCGGCCGCCCGACGCTGATCCCGACCGCGGTCGTGACCGATCGTGTGCACGCCGTCGACCTGGACACGGCGCCGCGCGCGGATCTGCACGTGGTGCCCCCGGCCGCGCGACCGCTGGTGCCCGCGATCGAGCGCGCCATCGACGCCCTCGACGGGTTGGCCCTCGAAGGATTGGCGCGCGCCGAGCCTTCTGCCGCGCTCCCGCCGCGGGTGGACGCGCTCGAGGAGGTGGGCCTCTCGCGCTGCGCGGCCGCGCTCGCGCGGGTCTCGGAGCCCGAGACCTGGGTCACCGCCTCGATGCGCCTGCGGCTCGCGCTGCACCTCGCCTGAGGCGGAGCGGCGCTCAGGGCCCGAGCACGATGGCGCGCCGCATGAAGGTCAGCGGGGCCGGAGACGCGGGCTCGCGCGAGCCGATCCGGCGCACCGTCTCGGCGTAGTCCACCGGCGCGCGGCGCTGGGGCCGCGTCGTGGGGAAGGTGACGAGGCGCTCTCGCAGGACGCGCCGCGCGTCGGGGTCGAAGTGCTCGAAGGCGAGCGCCGCCGCGTAGCCCGGGTCGCCCTCGCGCCAGCCATGCACGACCCGGGTCACGCGGCCCGAGACGCTCACGAACGGGCCGAGCCAGGGCGCGCGGAAGTCGAGCAGGATCTCCTCCCCGACGTGGACCTCGTCGTCGAACGCGACGAGCGCGCCCTTGGGCGAGAGATCCAGGATCCGCTCACCCACGAGGCGGAAATCCTCGAGGCGCACGGCCTGACAACGACTGCGGTACGCGCGGCGGGCGCTGCGACGACGGTGGGGACGGACCAGCTCGAACATGGATCACATCTTCCGCGCTGCGCCACGCGCGGCCAAGAAAATGACAGCGCTGGTACTACGGCTGGGTGTCGCGTGCCTCGAGCCCGCCCAGCTCGAAGAGCACCTCGGAGACCACCGCGGCGGGGACCTCTCGGAGCGGGAGGCGCGGGGCCTGGACGACGGTGAGCCCTCCCGGCGCGCGCGCCATGAAGAACGCCTCCACCGGCGTCTGCGGCGCCGCGCCGCTCGGGGAGAGGCCCGGCTCGATGCGGATCACCGCGACGAGGTCGGCCCGCGCGAAGCGCTTGAAGAAGTAGGCGACGCGGAGCCGCTCGTCCGGCTCGCCGGCCTCCCAGCCCGCGCCCGCCAGCACGCGCCGGACGCGGTCCGGGTGCACCTGCCGGCGCGGGAATTCCACGAGCGCGTCCCCCGCGCCATTTATCTCGGACAGCGCGTGAACGGGCCGCGCGAGCTGCGGGATGGGCTGCAGGATGGACAGCGCGGCCAGCGCATCACCCCAGGCCGCGCGCGCGATCGGGTCGAGCTCGCCCGGGTGCACGAGCCGGATGGGGCCCGCGTCGAGCGCGACCGGCTCCTCCGCGAGGCCGCGCGGCCCCTCCGCCTCGAGCCGGAAGACTCGCTCGACGCGCGCGCCGTCGTACTGCGCCCACAGGAGCCGCCGGGTCAGGTCGGCGCCCAGCGCGTCCAGCTCCTCGCGCGTCCAGACGCGGCCGGTGGAGAGGGCCCGCTCCAGCTCCGAGGGCAACACCCGGCCAGCATACCAACTCCCCGCGATCGAAAAACTGGCCGAGCGCGGCGAATCCCGCGACGTTTGGGGCCGTCTCCCCCAACCCATGCGCGCGCTCCTCCTCACCTCGTCCCTCGTGACGTCGCTCCTCTTCGCCTCGACGCCGGCGCTCGCGCAGCACCCGTCGCGGTCCATCGGCACCGCGAACCGCGGTCGGCTGGAGGACGGAGTGCGCATCGCCGAGACCGAGCACCTGGTGCTCCAGCCCGCCAGCTCGGCGCACTTCTGGGGCACGGCCGAGCTGGTGGGCATGATCACCCGCGCCGCCGCCACGCTGCAGACGCTGAGCGCGGGGCCGCGCGTGATGGTCGGCGCCCTCTCGCGGCGCCGCGGCGGGCGCCTGCCCCCGCACCGCTCCCACCAGAACGGCCGCGATCTCGACGTCGGCTACGCGCTGACGGACGACGACGGCGCCCCGACCGAAGCGCGCCGCTTCGTGGAGCTGGGCGAGGGCGGCTGCGGCGCCGATCGCGGCGAGCCCTACTGCCTCGACGCCGAGCGCACGTTCCTGCTCTTCGCCGCGCTCCTCGCCGACCCCGAAGCCCGCGTGCAGTGGATCCTGATCGCGGCCGATCTGCGCGAGCAGGTGCTCGCCGCGGGCCGCCGGCTCGACGTGACCGACGCGGTGCGCGAGCGGGTCGTCCTGGCCACCGAGCCGCGCGCCGCGAGCGAGTACCACCGCAGCCACTTCCACGTGCGCATCTACTGCGCGGTGGACGATCGGCCGCGCTGCGCGGACACCGCTCCCTTTCACGCCTGGTACGAAGGCGAGCCGCCGCGCCCCCCGAGCCGGAGAGCGCGGCGCCGTCGTCATCGTCGCAGGTAGGCGGCGCTACATCATCGCGGGCTGCGGCATGGGCACGTCGTTCAGCGCGTTGGCCAGCGGGCGCGGCGCGAAGCTCGGGTCCGCCACGCCGCGGCTCTCGCACTCGCGCGCCCACAGATAGAAACACGTGTAATAGACAGACTTGATGAAGCCCGAGAGCGTCCAGTAGAGGTTCACCATCATCAGGAAGATCAGCGAGCTGACGATCGGGATGGGGATGAGCTCGAGGGCCTGGTAGCCGATGCCGAAGATCACGGCGCCGAGGACGTAGGTGATCATGCCGATGCCGACCACGCCGACGCCGACCTGGGTCGGGTCGTGTTTCATCAGCTCCTTGCTGCGCTTGAAGGCGGCGAAGAAGCCGACGCCCTCGATGACCATCGCGGGCATGACCACGTAGACCGCGGTGGTCCAGACGGCGCGGACGATCAGCATCAGGACGCCGCTCAGCACGTCGCGCCGCTCGCGGGCGTAGCTGGCCAGCAGGTCGAGCGCGCCGCTGATGGCGGCGAAGATGAGGATGCCGAAGCTCGCCCGAAACGTCCGCCCGGCCGCCTGGCCGAGCTCGGCCCGCCCCGTCGTGACCTGGTCGTGCACGAGCGAGACGGTCATCGCGTTCATGAAGTAGTCGATGAAGTAGAGCGTGGTGACGCCGACCGCGAGCACGAGGAAGGCGAGCGCCCGGTACTCGGCGACGAGCGCATAGGCGATGGCGAGGACGAGGCTGACCACGGTGGCGACGAGCAGGTTGCCCGCGGCAGGGGCGACGAGTCGGGGGTTCTCCTTGACCATCCCGAGGACCTCGCCGGTGAACTTGAAGACGCGCAGATAGGGTGCGAACACGTTGGACCTCCGTTTCAAAGACGCGCCTCCATCGCCGCGACCCGCCGCCGGTTTCCTCTGCGCCCCACTTTTCTTCTGGGCGCCTCGCCCCCACGTCCCGCGCGGGAGGAACGATGAACACAGGGACGCCCTACCCGGCCGACTGGACGGTGCGCCAGGCCCGCGACGCCTACCTCGAGGAGAACGGCTTCGATCTGGCTTCCTACGAGGATCCGTGGACCAAGGCGTCGGTGCTGGGGATCCCGTTCTGGGTTCCGAACACGGCGCGCCATCGCTGGGCCATTCGCCTGCACGACCTCCACCACTGCGTGACCGGCTTCGGGACCGACCTGACGGGCGAGGGCGAGGTCTCGGCGTGGGAGGCCCGGCGCGGGCTGCGCAGCCTGGGACTCTACGTTGGCGCGATCGTCGCCTTCGGGACCCTGATGGGCTTCGCCCTGGCCCCGCGTCGCGCGCTCCGAGCGTGGCGCGCCGCGGGGACGGGCCGCTCGCTCTTCGACCCCGCTCGATACCCCTCGGACGCGGAGTACGAGGCGCTGCTCGACCGGCGCCTGGGAGACGTCCGCCGGGAGCTCGGCGTGCCGGAGCACGGATCGGCCACCGCGCCGCGCGGCTTCCACAGCCTCGCGGCGCGCTGACGCTCGGTCTCTCAGCCGAAGACGTCGTCGAACGCGCCGATGGCCGCGTCGGCGTCTGCCGCGTGGCCCTTCTCGGTGAGCGCCTCCGCGACCGCGCGCACCGTCTGATGCAGGGCGTCGCGCTGCCCGAGCACCGCGCCCATGTGGCCGACGCGGAAGTACTTCGCCTTGATCGCCGGGTGCAGCCCGCCCGCGACGACGACGCCGCGCGCCTTGATCGCGCCCACCAGCGACGCGTCGACGCCGTCCGGGTACCACAGCGCGCTCAGCGTGTTGGCGGTGACGTCCTCCGACGCCGGCACGAGCGTGAGGCCCATCGCCGACCACGCGGCGCGGAAGGCGCGACCGGCGCGCGCGTGCAGCGCGAAGCGCGCCTCCATGCCCTCGACCAGGATCTCGTCGAGCCCCACGGGCAGGGCACGGACCAGGGTGGTCGCCGGGGTCGAGAAGTACGACGGCCGCCGCGCCTCGTAGGCGCGCATGATCGGGATCCACTCGGCGAAGTCCATCGACATCGGGGGCGCGATCTCGAGCGCCTCACGCGCCGCGAGCGCGCGGGGGCTGGCCACCATCAGCGCGAGGCCCGCGGGCAGGCCGATCGCCTTCTGGGACGCGGTCAGGTAGACGTCCGCGCCCCAGCGCTCCATCTCGAAGCGCTCGGCCGCCGTCGCGCAGACGCCGTCGAAGACGCTCAGCGCGCCGTGGGCCTGGGCCAGCCGGGCGAGCGACTCCGCGTCCACGCGCACCCCGGTGGAGGTGTCGACGTGGGTCGCGAAGAGCGCCTTGGGCGAGACCTCGGCGAGGGCCCGCTCGACCGCCTCGAGATCCGGCGCCGCGCCCGGCTCGCTGTCGACGATCGTCACGTCGACCCCGCGGCGGCGGATCATCTCGGCCACCCGGTGCGAGAAGTACCCGCTGGCGGCGACGAGCGCCTTCTCCCCGGGCTGGAGCAGGTTGGCGACCGCCATGTCCATCGCCATCGTGCCGCTGCCCGCGACGATGAACGGCTGGCTGTCCGCGGACGCGCACCAGACGGCGCGCATCTTCTCGAGGGAGGCGCCGAAGGCCTCCATGAAGTCGGCCGCGAGGTGGCCGGGGGGCGGGCCGGCGGCGGCTTCGCGCACCGCGTCGGAGATCTCGATCGGCCCGGGGATCATCAAGAGCGCCATGGCGGCTCTTTAGCAGCCCTCCCCTCCAGACGAAACGCGCCCGCGGTTTTCCCCGACGGAACCCCGCCCGACCGGCCACCCAACGCCGTGCACTGCCTCCACGGGACCGCCTTCTTCTCCACGCTCGCGCTCCTCGGCTGCGGCGGCCCTGCTCCCCACGAGGAGCCGCCCCCCGCGGACGCGGGGATGGACGACGCCCACGTCGGGACCGACTCGGGTGTGATCCCGCGCGACGGCGGGCCGCGCGACGCAGGGGCCAACGACGCCGGCCGCGACGCGGGCCCCGCCCTGCCCCTCTCCGACTACTGCGCCACGATGCCGTTCGAGGATGGGCTGGGGGAGCTCGACCGCGACGCGGACGGAGTCCTGACGGCCGCGGACGTCGACCCGGGTGAGGCCATCATCCAGATCGCGTGGACGGCGGCCGATGGGACCCGCTGGCTGAGTCGACATCGCTCCGACGCGGCGCGGGCCGCGCACGATGACAACCCCGGAGGGGACAGCCGCTGGGCGATCTGGTTCCGGGTGGACTGTCCGCTCGCCGCCTCGGCCTTCGTCTGGTTCGCCGGGCCCCCCGAGGCGCTGCGCCCGGGCGACCACGCGACGCTGGCGCACGCCTACGATGTCCCGGATCGCGAGCAGCTCGGCGACACCTACGACGTGGGCGGCGTGATCGTCATCGACGCGGCCGAGCCCGGCGTCGCCACCGGCCACCTCCGCGACCCGTCCGGGGAGCTGGAGCTGCTCGACCTCCTCGACGAGCGCGCGGTCGTGGCCCGCCTCTCCATCCAGGCCCTCGCGTTCCGCGCCATCCCGGCCGACCACTGAGAGACCGTCGCCAGGACCCCGCCGGCGAGCGCGAGCGGGCTCAGAGCAGCCCCACCTTGACGCGCGCCTCCGCGACGA
Source organism: Sandaracinaceae bacterium (assembly GCA_040218145.1). Taxonomy (GTDB): domain Bacteria; phylum Myxococcota_A; class Polyangia; order Polyangiales; family Sandaracinaceae; genus JAVJQK01. The sequence goes on from JAVJQK010000011.1 coordinate 15,101, forward strand.
ACGCGGCGAGCTTGGCTTCCGCGACGTTCCAGCCCACCACGCCCGCCTTGTCGCCCAGCCGCTCGAGCAAGCGCCGGAGCAGCGGGTCGTCCTGCAAGAGCCACGCGGTGTACGCGCCGACGTTCACCGCGAGCAGCGCCCAGCCGTGCCCGTCGCGGTGCATGTGGTTGAGACCTCGCGCCGGATGGAACAGGGAAGCCGTATCGACGCGTCAGGCCTGCTTCATGCTCGCGTCGCCGACGAAGATGTCGGCCATCTTGCGGAAGCGCGTGAAGACCGACTCCTGCACGTAAGGCAAGCCGTGCTTCTCGCAGATCGCCCTCACCTGCGGGTGGTACTGCTGGTACTTCAGCATCGGCATGTCGGGGAACAGGTGGTGCTCGATCTGGTAGTTCAGCCAGAGGTGCGCGAAGTCGACCAGGTCGTTGCCGGTCGCGTAGTTGGTCGAGCCCCACACCTGGCGCGCGAGCCACTCGGCCTTCCCCTTCGGGCGGCTGTCGAAGCGCCAGAGATCGGCGCCCGCGTGGTTCGGGCCCACCACGAGGAAGGTGTGCGCGTTGGTGACCACATCGGCGAGGGCCGAGTTGATCATCGCGCTGCCGACGGCGAGCGGACCGAGCGGCGCGAAGAGCATCGGGAGCGCGCCGAGGTGATAGGCCGCGTAGGGGATCCAGCACTGCAGGACGACCTGCTTCCACACCTCGCGCTCGGTCGGGGTCTTGCCGCCCTTGCGCAGGTGCTCGCGCATCGTGCCGCGCGCGTAGTAGCTCTGGCGCCAGGTCGCGGTCAGGGCGGCCAGGAGCGCGTAGCGCGCGGGCTTCGGGAGCCGCCGCACCCACGCGACGTTCCGCTCGAACTGATCGGGGTCGTCGTCCTCGCCGGTGAAGGAGTGGTGCAACACATTGTGCTCATGGCACCACGCGTCGGGCTGGATCCAGTCGGGCCAGTCCAGCCAGCGGCGCCACCCGTTCGCGAAGACGCGGCTGGTGTGGCGGGGCTTCACGCCGGGCACGCGGTCGTAGCCGCGGTGGCCGATGTGGTGCATCAGCATCCAGCGCACGCCGCGCCCGAGCGCGAGGCCGCCGACGCTGACCGGGTTGGGTCCCATCCACGCCGTGAGCAGGCCCACCGCGGTGGCGGTCCGACCCCAGCGCTCCATGCGCTCGAGGTGGTCGAGGTCCTCCTGGCCGAGGCCGGCGCGGATCTCCTTCTTCAGGGCGCGGACGTCTCGGAGGAAGGCCTCGAGCGCGTCTTCTTCGCGGGAAGTGCGTATCCCAGACAGCGGGTCACTGAGCATGGAGCGCGGAAGGTAGGGGACGATCGCCGGTCGGGCGAGCAAAAGATGCCGTCGCGCCTGGTCGGGGGCCGGCCCGGTGCTACGTCGGCCGCATGCGTCACCTTTTCATCGCACTGGCTCTGATGCTGACCGCGTGTGGGGGCTCCGACTCCGAGGAGGAGACGGCGCCCACGGCCGCGCCCGCCGGCGGCGAAGACACGGGCAGCGAGGACACGGGCGAGCCGCCCATCGAAGATCCGCCGCTGCCCATGGCGCCCCAGCGACCCGAGATGACGGTCGAGGAGTGCGAGGGGCAGGGCGCCACGGTGGTCGGTGACATCGGCGACGGCGCCATCCACCGCGAGGACTACGTCTGCCCGAGCGGCGCGGCGCCGATCGGCTCCGTCGCGCTCGGCGTCGAGGGCAGCGTCTGCTGCCCCTGACGCGGTGTCCCTCACGCGTCGTCCCTGACATTCGCGGCCAGGGCCCTACGTTTCGGGTAGTTCTGTGTGCGCAGGCGCACGGGCAGGCCCCGACGCGGACGGTAGAACGGACTCGGCCCAGACCGGCCTTCGGGGGAGGACACGAAAGAGACCCATGGCACGACCCGATCGACTCTCCTTCCCCGGCCGCATCCTCTTCCTCACCGATGATCTGGACCTGCTGAAGAAGCAGCTCGGGGGCGAGGACCTGCCGTACGAGCCGGACCGCGCGCTGATGAACAACATCAGCACCGACGAGATCACGCCCGGTTGGGTCTGCTTCTATTACGACGAGACCCTTGGCGAGTTCTCGATGGTCGGCCTCCGCGGCGGGCTCTTCGAGCGCAACACGCTCAAGGACGGCGGCTTCTCGGTCATCGTCAGCGGCAAGTCCAAGGGCTGCGGCTCCTCGCGCGAGACCGCCCCGTACTCCGAGATGACGGCGGGCGTGCAGCTCGTGATCGCGGAGAGCGTCGAGAAGATCTACGGGCAGAACTGCCAGAACATCGGCCTGCTGACCTCGACCGACTTCGGCCTCATCGACCGCATCCGGGCCGGCGAGTCCATCCCCATCGAGGAGTTCACCGAGGGGCTCGACGCGATCAGCGCCGAGATCGTGCGTCAGGGTGGATTGTTCGCCTACAACCGCGCGCGCATGGCGGGCGACATCTCACCCGCGCTCCCGAAGACGCCCGCGCGGCCGATGACGATGGTGGAGAAGATCATCGCGAAGCACGCGGTGGTCGACGCGAAGGCGGGCACGCTCGGCATCGAGGCGGTGAAGCCGGGCGACGCGCTCTTCGTGCGCACCGACGTCCGGTTCAGCCACGAGTACGTCACGCCGATGGCCGACTCGCTCTTCCGTCAGGGCTTCGGGCCCGAGGCCACGCTGACCGCGCCCGAGAGCGTCTTCACGTTCCGCGACCACCTCACCTTCCTCGGTGACGTGATGGACGAGAAGAAGCGCTCGATGGGCCTGCTCGAGCACGCCGAGGGGCTGGCCACGACGCAGGCCTCGTTCGCGAAGAAGCACGGCCTGAAGCTCTACGGCGAGGTGCCCGAGGGCGGCAGCGAGGCCATCTGTCACAACGCGGTCATCGAGGACCTCGCGCTGCCGGGCCAGGTCGTCAGCGGCACCGACAGCCACACCTGCATGGCCGGCGCGCTGGGCTGCTTCGCCTTCGGCGTGGGCAGCACCGACATGGCCAACGCGTGGTTCACCCAGGACGTGCGCGTGCGCGTGCCGGAGACCGTGCGCTTCGTGCTGAAGGGCGAGCTCCGCCCGGGGGTCAGCGCGAAGGACGTGATGCTCTACATCCTCAGCCAGCCCTTCTTCCGCACGAGCAAGGGCATCGGCAAGGTCCTGGAGTTCGCGGGCGAGGGCGTGCAGCGGCTGCCCTTCGACGAGCAGGCGACGCTGACCAACATGGCGGTCGAGGCGGGCGGCTTCACGGGCATCATCGAGCCGAGCGACGTGGTGGTCGACTACCTCCACGAGATGCGCGGGATCGAGAAGGACGCGCTCCGCCAGATGATCGTCACGAGCGATCCGGACGCCGAGTACCTCGAGGTCTTCGAGTACGACCTGGGCGACATCCCGGTCATGATCGCCACGCCCGGCGACCCGCGGAACGGCGTCGCGCTCGCCGACCTGGCCGAGGACGTCGCCATCGACATCGCCTACGGCGGCAGCTGCACCGGCGGCAAGAAGGCGGACATGGACATGTACGCGAGCGTCTTCCGAGACGGCCTGGAGCAGGGCCTCAAGGTCAAAGAAGGCGTGCGCTGCTACATCCAGTTCGGCAGCCAGCACATCCGCCGCTACGCCGAGGAGAAGGGCTACGTGAAGCTCTTCGAGGACGCGGGGGTCGAGCTCATCAACCCGAGCTGTGGCGCGTGCATCAACGCCGGCCCGGGCAACTCCGCCAAGCGGAGCGAGGTCTCGGTCAGCGCGATCAACCGCAACTTCCCCGGCCGGAGCGGCCCGGGGCAGGTCTACCTCGCGAGCCCCTACATCATCGCCGCGAGCGCCCTCGCGGGCCGCGTCGCCGGACCGGACGAGGTCCTCGGTCGCGCGCGCGCTGGCGCCGCCTGATCCTCAGAGCCGCTGATCGAAGGACAGGAGCCGGCGCTCCACCGAGAAGCCGTGGCGCTCGAACGCCGCGAGCCCCGGCGCGTCGCCCTCCGGATGCAGCGCGCGGGCGGTGGCGAACGGCAGCAGCGCGTCCTCGGCGCGCCCGCGTGACGCCCCGCGTGAGGATGGGTGGACCCGCAGCAGGGTCAGATCCTCGAAGCCGTAGGCCGGGCCCACGCGGATCACCGCCTGGCGGTCCGCGTCGAGCCGGTGTCGCTCCCCGCGGATCCAGGCGCGCGCCAGGCCGAGGCGGCCCGATGGATGCACCGAGAAGCGGCGCAGGTCGTCGTCCAGCCACTGCGCCCCGAGCGAGGGCGGCGCGGCGGCGTGGACCAGGCGAGCGATCGCGGCCGCGTCGGTGGGGAGGGCGGCGCGGCCAGCCGGCGCGCGTGACCGGGGGGACCGGGCCAGCTCGAGCTCGCCGCCCACGATCGCGTAGCCGCAGCGCAGACACGTCCGCACGCACGCGACGTTGTCCTCGTGCACCTGGGTGTAGCTCCTGCGCATGCCGGCGCGCTTGCCCCCCTCGAGCACGGCCTGCATCAGCTTCACCGAGAGGCCGCGGCCGCGGTGGGAGCGGAGGACCCCGAGGGTGCCCGTGACGAGCGTCGCGCGCACGCGCACCAGCCGACCGAGGTAGAAGCCGACGATCTCGCCCGCCTCCTCGGCCACCTTGGTGACCACCGACGGCCCCTCGAGGTCGAAGCGGAAGTCCTGCCCCGCGAAGGCCTCCCCGAGCACCGCCCGGACCCCGGCCGCGTCCTCGGCGCGCGCGTCCCGGATCTTCACGAGAAGGCTCGCTCTACGCAACGAAGCTTGCCGCGACCGGTCAGGCGGATCTCGTCGACCGCGCGCACGTCGACGTCGAGCTCCTCCTCGAAGAGCCCGCGGAGCGCGTCGCCCAGCCCGTGCTCGAGATCGGGGGGCGCGTCGGGCGCCTTCACCAGGAGCACCTCGACGCGCGCCGCCCCGGTCTGGACGACCCGGAACTGTCGGAAGCCCTCGAAGCGCTCGACGAGCGGCACGATGCGACGCGGGCCGATCAGCCGGCCCGAGGGCAGCAGGAGCTGGTCGTCCATGCGCCCGCCCGAGAGCGTCAAGAGCGGCAGCCCCCGGCCACAGGGACAGGGTCGCGGCTCGATGCGCCCCAGATCGCCGATGCGGTAGCGGACGAGCGGCATGAGCGTGTTGCGGAGGCTGGTGAGCACCACCTCGCCCTCCTCGCCCGGCTCCGCGAGCCGATCGCCGACGAGGATCTCCACGTGCACGCTCTCGGCGTCGACGTGCAGCCCACGGTGGGCGCGGCAGTCCCACGCGATCCGGTTGACCTCCTGCGCGCCGTACTGGTCGTGCACGTGGCAGCCGAAGGCCTCCTCGATGACCGCGCGCGACTCGGGGGTCATCAGCTCGCCGTGACAGACGATCACGCGCGGGCGAAGCGCCGAGCCGGGGCGGAGGCGCTTGGCGATGGCGACCATGCAGGACGGGAAGTGATAGATGACGTCCGGCCGGAGCGCCTCGAGCTGCGCGAGCTGCTCCTCCGGGTCTCCGTCGCTGCGCAAGAGGTGCTTGCGCATGAGCCCGAGCCGCTCGTAGAGCGAGGGCGGGATCGGATCGCTCCACCAGAAGTACGCGATGCGGTCCCAGGGCCGATAGCCCGCGTTGAAGAGCGCGCGTGCGTAGACGGCGTCGAGGAAGGCGTTGGTCTCCGCGCTGCACGCCACCTCGAGGAACCGCCCCGACGAGCCGGAGGTGTGGAACACGACGTCGTCCGCGCGGAGCGGCCGGGTCACGCACTCGTCGGGGTAGCCCTCCATGAGGTCCACGCGCTCGACGGTGGGGAAGCGGGCGAGATCCTCCAGCGCGTGCAGATCGCCCGCGCCGACGCCGGCCTCCCGGAAGCGATCTCCATAGAGCCGGGTGGTCGAGGCTGCGCGCACCACGCGCCGCAGGTGGTGAAGCTGTCGCTGGGCGAGGAGCTCCGGAGGGAGCCACTGGCTCGCCTCGAGGGCGGCGAGGTGCGCCAGACGTCGGGCGAAGAGCTGTGCGCGTCGAAGGGTCACGGCGGCCGCCGCGTATGATACGCCCGATCGGTGCGCTGGGATCGTCGCCTCTGGACCCGGCTCCCCGCGCGGCTCCGGCGCGGGGCGCGGCCGCTCGGCGTGCGCGCGCTCTCGTTCGCGCTCCGCGCTCGCGCGATGGTCGACGCGCGCGTCCCCGCGACCCACGTGGTGTGTGAGGGTCGGGCGCACGGCGGCGGGAAGATCCGGGCCGTGATGATCGGGACGCCGCAGGAGCTCGCGAGCCTTCGCCGCAAGATCTTCGCCGTCACCCCCGACGAGCAGCCCGCCGCGCCCGTGCCGCTCACCCGGCTCGCCGCGGCCGTCGAGGCGCACGCGGACGCGGACCTGGTGCTCGCGCTCGCGCCTCGCTGGGCCTCCGCCTCCCTCCCCGCCTCGCTCACCCGCTTCGACGAGGGCGTGGAGCTGCTCGTCCCGGTGCCGCAGGCGCTCGCGAGCTGGCGCGCCGGGGACGCGCCGCTCGGGAAGTACCGTCGCCGCATGGAGCGCACGGGCCTGACGGTGTCGCTCACGCGCGACGAGGAGGAGCTGGCCCGCTTCCACGCGCGCTTCTACCTCCCCTATGTCCGCGCCCGCTTCGGCGACGCGGCCGACCCCAGGCGCCTCGCGTTCGTCCGGGCGCGCGACTGGGAGCTGCTCCGGGTTCACCGCGGCGCGGAGTGGATCGCGGGCGGCGTGGGGCTCGTGGCCGACGACGCGTACCGCTTCCTCGACGTGGGCTACCGCGACGGCGACCGCGCCCCGCTGGACGACGGCGCCGGCCACGCCCTCTACGCGGCCGCCCTCGAGCGCGCCGCGGAGCGAGGGCTCCCCCGCCTGGATCTCGGCCCCGAGCGGCCGTTCCTCGGCGATCCCGGCGTCCGTTACAAGCGGCAGTGGGGGGCGCGCGTGGCGCCGACGCCCTGGGCCGCGCGGACGCTCGGGGTGCGGGCGCGAGACGGGGAGGCGACGCGCGCGCTCTTCACGCAGAGCCCCCTCGTCCGACCCCGCGACGGCGGCATGGAGGCCTTCACCCCGTCGCCGCTCTCGCGCTGGCGTGACCTCGGCGTCTCGCGCACCACGTGGCCCCTTCGCGGCGTGTGAAAGTCGACCTCGACTGGCGTATCCTTCGCGCCTGTGCTGGTCACGCTGGGCAGGTCGAAGCGAGACGGGCGCGCGCCCGCGGTGGCGACGTCGACGCGACGGGTCGCGCTCGTTTGCATGCCGTTCGCCGATCCGCGCTACCCGTCGGTGGCGCTCGGCACCCTCTCGGAGGCGCTCCGCGCGCGCAGCCACCACGTGGACGTGCACCACCTGCACCTCGACGCCGCGGCCGCGCTGGGTCTGAGCCGATACTACGATCTGCAGGGCGGCACGAGCTGGTACCACCAGATCGGCGAGTGGGTCTTCCACCACCCGGAGCTGAACCCTGGCGCGGCGAGCCCGTCGCGCTTCCGCGAGTTCCTCGGGCCCTACGACGGTCAGCTCGAGATCGACATGGCCTACATCCGCGACGACAAGAGCGGCGCCAAGCGCATGCTCTACGACGTCATGCAGCTCGACGCGGTGCGGCAGGAGGCGGACGCCCTGCTCGACGGGTGGCTGCGTCGCATCGACTTCGGCCAGTACGACGTCGTCGGCTTCACGGTCGTCTTCCAGCAGCTCAACGCGAGCCTCCGGCTGGCCCGCGCCATCAAGGAGAAGCACCCGCACGTCCGGGTGGTCCTCGGCGGCGCGGCGCTCGAGCCCCCGATGGGGCGCGCGGTCAGCGAGCAGCACCCCTGGGTGGACGCGTTCTTCGGCGGCTTCAGCGACGTGACCTTCCCGGACTACGTCGATCACCTGCCGGTCGCGGCCTCGATCAGCGGGCGCTACGTGCTGCACGACGGACCGGCGATCAAGCTCGACGACCTGCCGGTGCCCGTCTACGACGACTATTTCCACGCGCTCGACCGCACCGGCCTCCGCGGCGACCTGCAGGTGCGTGTGCCGCTCGAGACGTCCCGCGGGTGCTGGTGGGGCGCCAAGAAGCACTGCACGTTCTGCGGCTTCAACGGGAACGAGATGTGGTTCCGGCAGAAGTCGGCCGCGCGCGCGAAGGCCGAGATCGACGCCCTCGCGAAGTACGACGGGGCGCTCTACTTCGTCGACAACATCATCCCGATGGACTACTTCCGCGACCTGTTCCCGCAGCTCGAAGCGGAGGGCAAGCGCTTCGACGGAGGCTTCCTCTTCACGAAGAGCAACATCGGGAAGGAGGAGCTGTCGCAGCTCGCGCGCCTCGGCTTCACGTGGCTGCAGCCCGGCATCGAGAGCCTCTCGAGCGACATCCTCGAGACGATGAAGAAGGGCGTGCGCGCGGTGCAGAACGTCTGGTTCCTGCGCGCCTCCGAGGAGGTCGGCGTGCACCCGCTCTGGGGCATCCTCTACGGCTTCCCGCGCGAGAACCAGCGCGCGTACGAGGAGATGGCGGCCCTGTTGCCGCGCCTGAGCCACCTGCCCGCGCCGACCGGGAGCTTCGAGATCCTGATGGTGCGCTACAGCCCCATCCACGCGAAGGCGCAGGAGATGGGCCTGACCGACGTGCGCCCCAGCGACGCGTACGTGCACGCGTTCGGCGATCACCCGGGCATCGCCGACCAGGCCTACGCCTTCGAGTACCGGCACGCGGACGGGGCCGAGCCACGCGAGTACGCCAAGGACGTCGTCGAGCTGGCGAAGCGCTGGACGCACATGCGCGCGCTGCCGCTCGCGCCGCGCTGCGAGCTGTGGACGGTCGGCGGCCAGACCTGGCTCTTCGACAGCCGCGACCTCCAGCGCTTCGGGCGCGCGACGCCGCGCGTCCGCCGCGTGAGCGAGCGGGAGCTCGTCGTGCTGCGCGCCCTCGAGGCCCCGCGCACGCGGAAGGGCCTCTCGAAGTTGGTCGATGGCATGCACGAGGAGACGCTCGCGCGCGTGCTCGACCGGCTGATCGAAGAAGGCCTCGTGCTCTCGCTCGACGGGCGGCTCGTGCGGCTCGCGCTGATCCGCGAGGACCCGTCGCTGGTGAACGAGGCGCGCCGGGTGCTCGCGGACAAGTGGAAGCAGCTGCGCTTCAGCGGGGTGCAGAGCCAGCTGCGGCGCGCCGCGGCGAAGGGCGAGCTGAAGGCCGCGCTGCGCGGGCTCGCGCGAAAGCTCCGCGGCCACCCGTCCGAAGGCGCGAGTCCCCCGCCGATGCTGTAGGGGCCGACGCGGTGAAGCCCACCCTCTACGTCGCGGTGCATCACGGCGCGCTGCTCGATCTGTGGCGAGCGCAGGGAGCGCGCGCGCTGCGGCTCTGTCACGTCGACGCGCACTGCGACCTGCGCGGGCTGCTGGTCGATCCGGCGCGAGACCGCGCGGCGGCGCGTGGGCTGTCCGCCCCCGACAATGGCAATTTCCTGGCCGTGGCCGCGGCCGAGGGACGCCTGGAGAGCCTCCGCTGGGTGTGGCCGCGCTGGGGCGGCCGCGCGCGCGACGTCGGCACGGTGCGGAGGCTCGGCGACCCGAGCGCGCTCCCGGTCCGGCTCGGCGTCTCACGACCGGATTGGTTCCCCTTCCGATACGTCGACATGCGCGAGGAGCGCTTCTCCGGGCGCCTCGAGGAGGGCGAGCACCTCGACGTGGACTGGGACTTCTTCGCGACCAGGGAGGGCCCGCTCGAGGGGCTGCGCGATCGCGTGGCGCGCTTCCTGGCCCTGCCCCTGACCCCGACGCCGCCGGCGATCTATCTCGCGCACTCGCCGCCCTACTCGCACCCGACGGCGCCGCGCTTCGAGGAGCTGGTGCGCGCGCTGAGCGCCCGCTTCGACGCCGACGTGGTACGCCTGCCCGATCCGCCGCGCGTGCCGCGCGTCCCGACGCTGACCACGCGCGCCCGCTGGGCCGCGGAGGGCTGGCTGCACCGTCGCGGACTCTTCTGAGCCCCTCATGACCGACGATCGCGCCGAGCCCCGCTCCGAACGCCGCTCCGACCTGGCGCCCCGGATCGCGCTCGCGCTCGCCGTGACCTACGGCGCGCTGCACGCGATCGCGGCGGGGCTCGCCACGCACGCGACGTGGAGCTGGCGCGCGCTCGAGGACGGCGCGCTCGACAAGTCCTGGCAGCTGCAGCTCGCGTGGCGCGCCATGGAGGGCGAGTGGGTCGGGCGCGACTTCCACTACACGATGGGCCCGCTCTGGCAGCTCCTCGCCTGGATCGGCACCGCTCCCTCCTGGGGCGCGGCCGACGGCTTCGACGCCGGCTGGGCGATGGCCGGCATGGTGGTCGTGTTCCGGCTCGCGGCGCTCGGCGTGGGCCTCTGGCTCGTGCTCCGCTGGGTCCAGCCCGGCTGGGCGCGCGTGGTCTGCTTCGTCGCGGTCGTGGCGCTCTCCAACGGGGCCGGGCTCGCGACCCTGCGCGCCTTCGTCTCGACGGCCATCATCGTCAGCTACGGCGCCCGCGCGCTCGAGCGAGAGGACGCCTCGTGGCGCGACGCGCTCGGCACCGCCGCGTGGATCGTGGCCGGGCTCGCGCTGTCCTTCGATCGCTTCGCGCTCGGCGTGATCTCCGTCGCGGTCATGGCGACGGCGGAGCTGACGAGTCGCTGGCGCCGAGGTGAGGCGAAGCGACCGGCGCTGCTGAGGCCCCTGCAGACGGGAGCCGCGACGCTGGCCCTGCTGCTGGGCCTGGCGCTCTCGATGCTGCTCCTCGGCGCCGATCCCGTGCGCTACGTGATCGCGCAGCGCACCCTGACCCAGGCCTACGGCGCGAACCTCTCGACCGGCTGGCTCGCCGCGATCCCCGCGATCAACGTCGCGAGCCTCGTCGCGATCGCGGCGCTCGTCGCGGGCCTGCGGCTGATCCGGTCGGGCGGGACGCGCACCGCGATCTGGATCGCGGGCGCGCTCCCGCTGAGCGCGTTCGGGATCGTGCTCAGCGACGCGGGGCACGTCTTCGTCGCCGTCTCGCCGCTCGCGCTCACGCTCCTGCTCGCGGCGGCGCGCACCGAGACGGGCCGCGTCGGCCTCTACCGCCCGAGCGCGGGGCTGCTCGCCGCCTGCTTCCTGCTCGGCTGGTTCGCGGTGCACCCGGACACGCTGGGCCTGCGGCCGCGCACGTTCGGGGAGGCGCTGCGGGAGCCCGACCCGGCCGACCTCGCGTACATCACGGATCGGCGCCGCGCGGTCGAGCGGGTGCGCGCGCTGCGCGAGACCGAGGCGGTGCCGTGCCTCGGCGTGAGCGCGTCGATCAGCGTCGTGCACGCGCTCGCCGGCGTCGGCGGCCCGACGGAGATGGCCGTGCGCTGGAACGACACGCTGCAGCGCGAGCTGGCGGACGAGCTCGCGCGCGAGCGGTGCCCCTTCTTCGTCTACGAGCAGTACACCTTCGACGTGCCCGACGGGGTCTGGTGGCTCGGGGAAGACACCTTGGCCGTGGCGCGACACTACGAGCGCCTCGAGGACGTCGGCCCGGCGCTGTCCCTCCTGCGCTGGCGCGACACCCCGGCCGCGATCCCCGAGCGGCGCCTCCCCGTCCCCGACGCCGCGCGCGCTCTGTCCGTGCCGGGCGAGCTGGTCATCCCGCTCGGTCGATCCGTCCCGGGGACGCACCTGGTGCGCCTGACGTATCTGCTCGAGATGGACGGCCTGCGCGCGCAGCTCGGCGGCGCCCCGTTCCTGGAGCAGCGCTTCGAGCGCGAGGGCGAGCCGCTCGGCGACTGGCAGTGGATGCACCACGTCCAGGTCGGCGCGCCGAGCGTCGCGTACCTCACCCCCGACCCCGAGGCGGCGGAGCTGCGCTGGATACGAGGCGCGCCGGTGCGGCGAGATCGGCGCGCGGACGCGATCCGGATCCGCGCTCGGAGCCGCGGGCGCCTCAGCCCCGACGCGATCGACCTCCGGCTGCTCGAGGTGGCGGAGCTGTCGCCGCCCCCGGCCACGCCCCGGCCCCCGCCCGCGTGCGACCGGGAGCGCGATCTGCTCCCCGCGCTGGAGGCCGGGGTCGCGAGCGCGCGCTACACCACGCCGCGCATGGTCGGCGACAGCTTCCAGCTCTTCTCGAACCCGCCCGACCACGACCCCGCGGAGGTCTACTTCCCCATCGCGCCGTGCGCGGACACCTGCTTCGAGGCGGAGCTGTCGATGCACGGCGACGGAGACGAGGGTGACGGGGTGGACGTCGAGCTGAACGTGCTCGAGGACGAACACCGCCCGAGGGTCGCGTCGGTGCACGTGCCGCCGGGTGGGCTGGAGCGGCTCCAGGTCCGCCTCGACGCCTGGGCGGGGCACGCCGCCTCCATGCGGATCGGCGTGACCCCGGGTGAGAGCGCCGACGCGGACTACCTCTACGTGCACACGCCGCGGCTCGGGCCGTGCTCCGCGCCCGTGGATCTGGTGGCCGCGCACCGCGAGGGCCGTACCGAGGTGCACGGCGGTCACGCGCGCATCCGCAACGACGCCATCGTGCTGCCGCCGAGCGACACGGAGCTCGCCTATCGCGTGTACATCGACGCGGATCTCTGCGCCTCGCTGACGCTCGCGCTCGACGGCGTCGGCGAGACGGACTTCCACGTGGACGTCAAGGTCGACGGGCTGCGGACGCGGGTGGACGAGGGGCGCCTCGGACCGAACGGCACCCGCCACGTGATCCGCGGCCACTCGCTGCACGACTGGTACGGCCGCTGGGTGGAGCTCGTGATCGGCGTCCAGCCCGTCCTCGGCCGGCCGCGGGTGCGGGTCGAGGCGCCTCGCCTTCACCGCTGCGGGGAGTCGTGAGCGAGCGCCCCGACGCCGCGAGGCGCCGCCTGATGATCCGCGTGACGGTCGGCGTCGTCGTCGCGCTCGCCGCCGTCTTCATCGCGGCCAACGCCATCGCGTGGTGGGGCACCCTCTCGGCGCACGATCTCGTGGTGCGCAAGCACGACTTCGAGTGGGAGCTCGTCCTCCCGTGGCGCGCCGCGCGCGGGGAGTGGGTCGGCGTGCACTTCGCCTACCCGATCGGCCCGCTGTTCCAGCTGCTGGCGTGGGTCGGCGCGCTGGGGGCCCCGAGCGTGCCCGAGCGGGTCGTCGCAGGAATGCACGTCGTCTTCCCGGCGCTCTCCATCCTGACCGGCGCGTGGGTGGCCCGCGGGATGGACCGCCGGGCGTGGCCGCGCGTGGTGCTCTTCGCGCTGCTGGCGTTGCTCTCGCTGCACGACGACGTGCGCTCGCTCCGCTCGATGATGTCCCTCGCGGTGATCGTCGCGTTCGTGGCGCTCGACGCGCGGGCGCGCCGACCGTGGGGCGCGGGGATCGCCCTCTTGGTAGCGGGCGCGCTGTCGCTCGACGGCTTGCTGCTCGGCGTGCTCAGCCTCGTCGCCATCTCGCTCACGGAGTGGCTGACCGAGCGGACCCGCGAGCAGGCCCGCCGGAGCGCGGCGCGCCTCGGGGTGGCGCTCGCGCCGACGGCCCTCGGCGTCCTGGTCTGGGCGGGGCTGGCCAGCGTGTTCGGGGACGGGCCGTCGACCCTCTTCGGCGGCGCGCGCTCGGTGGTCGTGGCCTACAGCGTGACGATGGCGTCGGACGCGCGGGAGCTCAGCGCGGACGCCCTGATCACGTTCGGGCTGCTCGCGCTCGCCCCCTGGCCGTGGCTGCTCCGACGCGATCGCGTCGCCGCGCTCTGGCTCGCGGGCTGCGTCCCGCTCCTGCTCCGCGGCGCCCTCCGCACCGACGCCGAGCACGCCTACGCGGCGATGTTCCCGCTGGTGGCCGTGCTCGCCGCCTGCGCCTTGCGACACGCCCGCCCCGAGGCGCGGCGGCCTTGGCTGCTCGCGCACGCGGGGGTGCTCAGCGTGCTCTTCCTGCTCGGCTGGCTCGCCGAGGACCGGCGCCCCGTCCGCGCCTGGCACCCGGGCCGGCTCGCGGTCGCGGCCGCGGTGCTCCGGGAGGGCCGCGCGCCGGAGCCCTACGACAGCGACCTCGGACGCGTGATGGCGTGGGCGACAGAGGCGGCCCGGGACCAGCCCGCCTGCGTGGGCTTCCCGCCGGGCATGGGCGTCGCGCACGTCGTGGCCAACGTGGCCGGGCCCACGGCCGCCACGCTCCGCTGGTCGGGCGCGATGCAGCGCGAGCACGCCGACGCGATCCGCGCGGCGCGGTGCCCCTGGTTCGTGCAATCGATCATGTCGTTCGATCGCCCCTGGGGCCTCCGCAGCTGGTCCTTCGGCCCGGACCTGGTGGCGCGGAGCGAGCTCTATCGCCCGACGGAGCGGCTCGGTCCGGCCACCTTCGTCTCGCGGCTGCGCGACAACCCGGTCCCGTCCACGCTCCGCCCGCTCCTCGCGCACGAGGTGCCGCGCCGGCTCGAGGTGCGCCCCGACCAGCCCGTGACCGTGCGCTTCGCGCGCCCGGTGCCATGGGACCACCTCGTGGAGCTGACCTATCGGCTCGACGTGCCGAGGTGGAGCCAGCTGCTGGGGAGCGCGCCGTGGATGACGGTGCAGTTCTTCGACGGCGACGAGCCGCTCGGTGAGTGGATGGTGGTGCCCGGCCTGCAGCTCGGCCGCGAGGTGACGCAGCCGCTGCCCGTGCATCCGGAGATGGCGGAGTGGCGCTGGGTGGCCGAGCGCGCGCCGCCCGAAGCGCGCGCCGCCGACCGAATGGTCCTGACCGTGCGGGGGCGAGCGCTCACCACGGGCCCGCTCACCCTGCGCGTGCGCGGGCTGGCCGAGCGCGCGCCGCCGCCGCGCGCGGACCCGCCGGCCATGGGCTGCGAGGCGACCCGCCTCCTCGCGGGAGAGGGGCTCGTGCGGCACACCCCACACGGCGGCGCGTTGACGCTCGAGACCCAGGCCTTCGGCGAGCCGCTCGCGGAGATCTTCGTCCCCGTGCGCCCGTGCTCGGACAGCTGCCTGTTCGCCGAGGTCGCGCTGACGGAGGGCGAGCGAGCGGGCTTCGAGGTGCACGTGATCGACGGCGCGCGCCGGCCCCGCCTCGCGGGCTGGACGCTGGGTCGCGAGAACGCGCGGCCGCTCGAGGTCCCGCTCGCGCCGTGGGCCGACCGGGACGTGTTGATCCGCTTCGGCGCCACGGGCATGGAGCCGCTCCCCGAGGACGACGAGACTTTGCGGGTGATCCGCCCCCGCATCGGCCCATGCACGTCTCTCGACTCGCTGATGCAGCGCGCGTACGACGGCGAGCTCCAGGTGGTGCGGGGCGAGGCGCGGCTCAGCGGCGACCAGATCCAGCTCGCGCTCCGCCCGCCGAGCGCGCCCCCGGCGGATGTCCGAATCCCCATCCGGGTCCCGCCCGCGAGCGACGACCCATGCCTCGCGGTCGACCTCACCGTGCCGGACGACTGGCAGGGCATCCCCTTCGCGGTGGACGTCGGCGTGCTGCAAGGCGACGTCGTCCGGCGGCTCTCCCGGCCCGCCATCTGGCGAGAGGAGCGGCTCTTCGCGGTGCGGGATCTCCCCCTCGGCCGCTTCGCCGAGCAGGAGGTCATCGTGCGCTTCGCGGCCTGGCCGCTGACCCGGGTCGCCTGGGAGGACACGGCGGTGATCGCCCGACCGCGCGTGCACCGCTGCGGAGACGGGGCGCCGTGGGCGTTCGGGGGGCGGCGGTGACCCACCTCGTCGTCCTCCAGGGTGAGCGGGGCGCGAACCAGCTCGCGTTCGAGCAGCTGAAGCGCGTGCGCGCGGCCCTCCCCGACGCCCGCATCACGCTGGTCCGCGCGCGCGTGGCGTTCTGGCAGTGGGATCTCGCGGAGCTCTCCCGCTGCGTCGACCACGTGCTCGCGGTCGATCCCCTCGACGTCGCGGCCGTGCGCGCCGCGGTCGGCGCAGGCGCGCGCCCCACGGGGGTGCTGACCCTCAACGAAGATTGCCTCGACGCGGCGGCCGACCTCGCCGCGCGCCACGGGCTGGCCTTCAGCGCGCCCGAGGCGGTGGCGCGCTGCCGCGACAAGCGCGCGCTCCGGCACGCTCTCGAGGCGGCGGGCGTCTCGGTGCCGCGCTGGCGGGAGGTCGACGACGAACCCTCGGCGGTCCGCGCGGCCGAGGACATCGGCTACCCGGTGGTCCTGAAGCCGCCCCGCGCGGCCGGCAGCGTCGGCGTGGTCACCGCCGAGACGCCGCGGGAGCTCGGTCGCGCGTGGGCCATCGCGCGGCGCGCGCGGTGGGGAGGCGGCGGAGGCGAGAGCGTGCTCGTGGAGTCACTGGTGGGCGGAGCCACGCGCACGGCCAACCTCTACGTCGAGGGCGGCGAGATCCGCTTCCTGTGCGGCTCGGAGAAGCGGACGCGCGCGGCGCCCTTCTTTCTCACCTCCGAAGATCGCATGGCGCCAGAGTGGGACGCGGTCGAGGCGCTGGCGATCGAGGCGACGAGGGCGATGGGGCTGGGCGACGGGCTGGTGCACGTCGAGATCGCGGGAGACGCGGTGCTCGAGGTGACGCCGCGGCTCGGCGGCGGCTATCTCGGCGCGATGATCGAAGCGCGCACGGGCCTCGAGCCGGTCGAGCTCGCCGCGCGGCTGGCGGTGGGACGCGCCGCCGGGCCCACTCCGGGCGGCGCGGCGGCGGTGGTCGGGCGCTACGCCTTCGCGCCCGCGCCCGGTCGGCTCTCCCGATGCGACCCGCCCGGCGCGGATCTCGACGTGCATTGGTACAGGACCCTCGCCGACCACGTGGGCGCGCCTCCCTCGGACTGGTTCCCGGCCGTCGCGCACCTCGTGGCCGTGGGGGAGACCCTCGACGCGTGCCGCGCCCGGCTGGATCGCGCCGAGTCCGAGATGGGCCTGGAGGTCTCGCCCGCCCTTCACCCCCGCGTGGGCCTCGCCTGGATGTCGCGGCTCACCTCGCCCGTCATGCGGAGGCGGCTGTGGTCGCGACTCGCGGCGCGGAGGGCGGGTTGATCGCGCTCGGCAGGGCCCTCCTGGCCGAGCTGCTGCCGGTCGAGCGGCGGGAGGCGCTGGCGCGCATGCGGCTCACCCGCACGCTCCGCCGCGCGGTCCGGGAGGTGCCAGCCCATCGAGGGCGCGCGCCGAGCCTGGACGCCTTCCCGATCTGCGACGCGCGCGCGCTCCGCCAAGGCGGCGGTTGGAGCGGAGCGTGGTCGGCGGCGCGCACCGACGCGACGAGCGGCTCGAGCGGGGGCGCGCGCTGCGAGGTCAGACTCGACGCGAGCGACGTCCGACGCGCGGACGCGGTGTGGCTGCGGACCTACGCGCGGCTCGGGCTCCGCCCGCACCACCTCCGCGTGCGGCTCCGCGCGCCGGATCCGCGCACGGAGGGCTCGCGGGGCTGGACCGGCCGGCGACTGCTCGGGCTGCCGATGCCGGTGGAGCTGTCGACCGCGCGACCCATCGAGGAGATCGCCGACGCGCTGCGCGCGCTCCGCCCCGACGTCGTGCACGGGAGCGCGACGGAGCTGGCGCGGCTGGCCGAGGCGCTGATCGACCGGCCGCTCGACGCCACGCTCGTGATCTTCGGGGGCGAGCCGATGCACGCGCCGGAGCGCGCGCGCGTGGCCGCGGCGTTCGGCGTCTGGCCGCGCGGCGTCTACGGGTGCACGGAGGCGGGCTTCATCGGCTGGGAGTGCGCGCGCGGCGTCGTGCACCTCAACGCCGATCACGTGTGGGTGGAGCGGAGCGAGAGCGTGGTGGTGACGACGCTCGAGCGCCGGCTCACGCCGATGATCCGCTTCGACACCGGCGACCGCGTCGAGCCCGAGGGCTGCGACTGCTCGCGCTGGCCCGCGCTCGGGCGGGTGCTCGGGCCGCGACACCGGTTCTTGCGAATCGACGGGAAGGAGATCCCGGAGGCCCAGGTCGCGCACGCGCTCTCGGGCGTGGACCGTGCCCGGCGCGTGCAGGTGGTCCAGACGCGCGACGCGGTCACCGTCCGCGCCCCCGCGGCGCAGCTCGACGCGGCGCTGAGGGCGCTCTCGTTCCTGGGCGAGCGCGTGGGAGAGGTCGACGAGGCGCCGACCTGGGGCGGCAAGCGCCCGATCGTCGACGCACGCGAGGCCGACCGTCGAGGGCTCACGCCGTGAGAGACGTCGTGAGCGGGAAAGTGGCGTTCTCCGTGCAGCACGTCTGGCGACGGCGCGTGCCTTCGTGGATCGCGCGCGCGGAGCGGCTGGGGGAGCGCGTGCATGTCCGGCACGTCCGCGCGCGCTTCGAGGGTGAGCCCGTGGAGGTGCGCGTCGCGGTGCACGCGCGCGAGCTCGCCGAGTCCCTCTCGAGGGCGCTGTCGGCGGGCACCGACCCGGAGGAGGCGCCGACCAGCGTGGCGTGGATCCGCTCGGTGCCGCGCGGCGCCGATGGCGGCGGACTGTTCGTGCCCTCCTTCGTCGCCCCCCGCCTCACGCTCGGCCCGGACGAGTCGGCGTGGCTTCGCTCGCGCGACGCGCGCCGCAAGGTGAAGCGCGCCGAGGCGATGGGCTACGAGGTGGAGCTCACGCGCGAGCCCTCGGCGCTCGAGGAGCTGCACGACACGATGTATGCGCCGAGCATGCGGGCGCGGCACGGCGACGAGGCCTTCCTGCGGAGCCGCGCATATCTCGCCGCGGGGCTCCGTCGCGGCAGCCTCCTGTTCTTGCGGCGCGACGGGCGGCGCATCGCGGGGGCGCTCAACGTGCGGCACGGGGTCGAGCGAGGGATCCTCGAGCACTGGGCGGGCGGCGTGCGGGACGCGGACGTCGGGCTCGTCGAGGAGGGCGCGGACGTGGCGCTGCTCTGGGAGTCGGCGCGCTTGGCCGCGCGCGAGGGCTACGGCGCGCTCGGGCTGACGCAGGCGCGGCCGTTCCTGACGAACGGGCTGACGGCCTTCAAGGCGCGCTTCGCGACCGAGCTGACGGCGGAGGACATCTGGAGCCACCACCTCGAGCTGCACGCGCAGGCGATGTGCCCCGCCCTCGCGTTCGCGGTGCACGCGCTCGGGCCGGTGGTCGGGCGGGACGCGCTCGTGGCGCTGACCTGGAGACGCGCCTCGAAGATCCCGCGCTCGGTGGCGAGCGAGGTCGCGCTGGACGCGCTGCCGTACGGGGCGCCGTGGCACGAGGTCCGGCGATGGGTGCAGCTCCCATGACGACCTGCCCGCTGTGCGCTCACGACGGAAGCGCGGTCGAGCTGGACGGGCTCTCGGGCGTGGACGGCGTCGTGAGGCTGCTCCGGTGCGGAGACTGCGGGCTGCGCTTCATCGACCCGCCACCGCCCCGCGACCGACCGCACGAGATCGCGATCACGCGGGTCGACGCGGCGTCGGCGCTGGGCCGGGAGGGGACGTGGCTCTCGCAGCGCATGAGCGGGGCGGTGACGGCGCTGGCGCTCCACCAGAAGCGGCGCGCGCAGCTCGGGTGGCTGCGGCGCGCGGGGGTGCGCGCCGGAGACAGGTTGCTGGATGTAGGCAGCGGGAGCGGGGCCTTCGTCGCCGCGGCCCGCGCGCGCGGCGTCCGCGCGGAGGGTCTCGAGCCCGCGGGAGCGCAGAGCGTCGACCATCGGGGGCCGGTTCCTCAGGGGACGATTCATCCGGGAACGATTCATCCGGGAACCGTGCTCGACGTCGACTTCCCCGAGGATGCCTTCGACGCCATCACCCTCTGGTCGGTGCTCGAGCACGAGCCGGCGCCGCGGGAGACGCTCGCCAAGCTGGCGAAGTGGCTCCGCCCCGGCGGGGTGCTCCTGCTGGAGGTGCCGGACGCGGGCTCGCGCATCGCTCGTGCGCTCGGGCGGCACTGGCCGGCGCTCGAGCCGCGGGAGCACGCGTGCCACTACGATCAACGGACACTGACACGCGCCCTCGAGGCAGCGGGTCTCCAGGACGTGCGCGTCCACGCCGGGAGCACGGTCGCGTGGCGGCAGCACGGCTCGGAGCTGATGCTCGGCCTGGCGTCCAGGCACCGTGAGACGCTTGCGCCGTTCTGGGCCATCGAGTCCCGCTCGGCGGCGCTGCGCGCGGGCGTGCTCGCGGCGTTCGGGGTGGGCGCCGCGATCGAGCGCGCCCTCGGGGAGTCCCGGCTGATCGCGGTCGCGCGGGGCGCTGGCCGGAGTCACGCGGGGATTACGAGCTCGCGCGCTGGCGAGTGAGCTGTAGGCGTCGCGGCAGCGGCAGCGCGAGCGGCAGCGGCAGCGCGAGTGGCAGCGGCAGCGCGATCGGCAGCGCGACCGGCAGCGGCAGCGCGGGCGGCAGCGGCAGCGCGGGCGGCAGCGGCAGCGCGGGCGGGAACGGGAGCGGCAGCGGGAACGGGAGCGGCAGCGGGAACGGGAACGGGAACGGGAACGGGAACGGGAACGGGAACGGGAGCGGCAGCGGCAGCGGCAGCGGGAGCGGCAGCGGGAACGGGAACGGGAACGGGAACGGGAACGGGAACGGGAACGGGAACGGGAACGGGAACGGGAACGGGAACGGGAACGGGAACGGGAACGGGAGCGGGAGCGGGAGCGGGAGCGGGAGCGGGAGCGGGAACGGGAGCGGCAGCGGCAGCGGATGCGGAGGCGGCAGCGGAGGCGGCAGCGGCAGCGGCAGCGGATGCGGCAGCGGAGGCGGGAACGGCAGCGGAGGCGGAGGCGGAGGCGGAGGCGGAGGCGGAGGCGGAGGCGGAGGCGGAGGCGGAGGCGGAGGCGGAGGCGGGTGCGGAGGCGGAGGCGGGTGCGGAGGCGGGGGCGGGGGCGGGGGCGGAGGCGGAGGCGGATGCGGCGGCGGAGGCGGCGGCGGAGGCGGGGGCGGCGGCGGAGGCGGGGGCGGATGCGGATGCGGACGCGGCAGCGGATGCGGAAGGGGCGCGAGGGCGGCGGCGAGCAAGGGACGAGCAAGGGACGAGGTTGGAAGGGCGCCCGAGCACCGGAACGCGCACGCGGTCGCGCAGAGCGCACCGAGGACGACCCACGTCGCCTACAACAGCACGAGGGCGTCCTCGCGCCTCGTCTCCGATGCCGCGGGCGCCTATGCTCGTGCCTGTGATCCTGGACTCGCTCGTCGGCGCGCGGCTCGGCCCCCGCTTCGACCCGACCGCGCTGCAGGCCGACTGGGCTGGGCTCGCGGGGCTGGCGGACGCGCGTCAGCTCGGGCCGCATCACGACGGGTCCTGGCGCGGGCTCGCGCTCCGCAGCCTCGACGGCTCGCCGCTGCAGCTCGACGCGGGCACGCTGCGGCGCCGGGACTTCGTCGACACGCCGCTCGTGCGCGAGGCGCCGCACCTTCGCGCCGCGCTCGCTGCGATCCCGGGGCGACACCGCGCCGCCCGCTTGATGAGCCTCCCCCCCGGCGCGCGGATCCAGCCCCACGTCGACACGGATCTGGATCTCGGCGCGGGCGTCGTTCGCCTCCACCTCCCGATCCACACGCATGAAGACGTGCAGTTCTTCATCGGCGGGATCCGCTGCAGGTTCGGAGAGGGCGAGCTCTGGTACGGCGACTTCTCGCGTACGCACCACGTGCTGAACGCGAGCCCGATCACGCGCGTGCACCTCGTGCTCGACGCGGAGCTCGACCCCGCCCTCGCCGCGTGTTTCCCGGACGGCTTCCTGCGCCAGCTCCGCCGGATCCACGCGCGGCGCCTCCCCTGGTCCCGGCGCCTCGCCCGCGCCGCGGGCGCGCTGCGACCGTGAAGAGCGCGGCTCCCATGACGGGCGCGCGATGATCCGTCGCCTCGTCCGCACCGTCGAGGGGCGCGCGGCCCTGCGGGGAGGCGTCACGCAAGGCGCCGCCTTCGTGCTGCTCCGCGTCGCGCGCTTCGCCGTGCTCCCGTTCGTGTTCCGCGCGCTCTCCGAGTCCGAGCTCGGCCTCTACGGGCTCCTCCAGACGGGCTACGTCGTCGCGTTCACGCTCTTCGGCGCGGGGACGGGCTCCTCGGTGGTCCGCGCCGCGGCCGACCAGCGGACCGGGGCCGTCGCGAGCCACGTCGTGGGGCGCTCCGTCGCCGCGGTGCTGGCCACGCTCTGCCTGGCCCCCACCCTGCTCTTCGTCGCGCCGTCCCTCGCGCCCGCCGCCGCGAGCGCCGTGCTGGCCGTCGCGCTCGGCCTCGTGATGGAGGGCACCTACCACGCCGCGCGGAGCGCGGGGCGTCACCGCCTCTGCGCGCTGCTCCTCACGGTGAACAGCCTCGCCTGGGCCGCGCTCGTAGTGGCGCTCGTGCTCGTCGAGGGCTGGGGCGTCACCGGGCTCATGCTCGCCCTCGCGGGGAGCCACCTCGCGGGCTGGTGCGTGGGGCTGCTGGCGCTCGGCCCCTCCGCCTGGTCCGGCGCCACGCGCCCCGAGATGGTCCGACAGCTGCGCTTCGGCGCGCCGATCGCGCTGACCGACATCCTGCACGTCGCGGCGGGGCTCGATCGGCTGGTCGTGCAGCAGCTCCTCGGGCTGGCGCGCGCGGGCGTCTACCACTTCGCGACCGTCTTCATGGATCCGCTGCTGCTCCTCGACCGCGCGGCCGTCGTCTCGAGCGAGCCGTGGCTCTACGCGGCCTCCCCCGAGCAGCTGCGCGAGCGCGTGGCGCACCTGATGCGGACGCAGTCCGCGCTGCACCTCGCGGCCGCGGTGTGCCTCGCGGCGCTCGCCACCGAGATCGCCTGGGTGCTCGGCCCCGCGAGCTACGCGGACGCGCTCTGGGCCGCGCCCGTCCTGCTCCTCGTCCCGGTGCTCGGGACGCAGACCCGGCTGGTCGGCTTCGGGGCCGCGCATCGCTCGCGCACGGGCGTGCTCGCCATGGCGGCCGCGACGGATCTCGCGCTCGCGCTCGGCCTCGCCTGGCTGCTCGCGCCAGCGTTCGATCTGCTGGGCGTAGGAGTGGCCCGGGCGATCGGCGCGCTCGCGGGGCTGGCGGTGGCCGCGTGGTCGACGCAGCGCCTGATCGGGAAGCTCCCGGTCCTGCCCGTCGCGCTGGCGGGCGCGTTCACGGCGCTGCTCTGCGTCGCGCTGGCGAGCCCGCTCCTCTCGCTGCCCATCTGGGTCCGGCTCCCGCTCGGCGCGCTCGCCGCGGTCGCCCTAGCCGCCGGGCTCTGGCCCCGCGACACGGCTCAGGATTGAGCGCATCGCCGCGCGCGCCACATCGGGGCGCGTCCGGTCCGGGCAGTGATGTCCGTCCGGCACTCGCAGCTCGAGACCCCACGCCGCCTCGCGAAGGGCCCAGCCCTCGCCGCGCTCGACGACGGCTCCCTCCGCTGCCGCCGGCTGGGTCTGCAGGAACGGATCGCGCCCCGCCCGCACGTGCACGACGGGGACGCCGCGCGCGCCCAGCACCTCGAGATCCTCCCGCCAGTCCGGTCCACGCGCGGGCGCGGCGAGCCCGAAGAGCGAGGCGCAGCGGCCGAGCGCGTCTCGCTCGGCGGTCGTGAACACGCCGCCCCCGGCGAAGGCCGTCAGCTCCGCGCACTGCTGATAGATCCACGTCCGCCGCGACGGCCGCAGCGCGAGCGCGCGCTCTCGCGTCAAGGTCTGCAAACGGAGCGGGGCGCTGAGCTCGCGCTCCCACACCGAGTCGAACGCGTCCCGGTCCAGCGCGCGCAGGAAGCCGACGACGTCCCCCTCCGCCCGCACGACCTCCTGAAAGGACGCGAGGTGAGGCGCCATGCTGTCCATCTGCACGAAGCCCGTCATCATTCCTTGCACGAGGTCGCGCTCCGAGGGCGACCACGAGGGGAGCCGCGCGGCGATCGCGTCGACGACGTCGTCGCCGAGCAGCGGGCGCAGCGAAGCCTCCGGCTCGAGCCTCCTCGGGTAGCTCAGCGCCGCGCTCGACGCGTAGACCCCCGCCACGAGCTCGGGTCGCGTCGCGCCGAAGCGGACCGCGAGCCCGCCGCCGTAGCTCCACCCCGCCACGATCCACGGCCCCTCGAGCTGCGCCTGGAGCGCGCTCGCCACCGCCTCGGCGTCGGCGAGCGCGGCGGCCACCGTCACGTAGCGCGGCACGCTCTGGTCGACCTCGAGCGAGAGGCTCTCGCCATACCCGCGGTGCTCGACGACGACGAGGCTCAGATCGGGGTGGCGGACGCGCAGGCCGTAGAGATCGTCCTCGGTGACCGGCGACTCGTTCCCCAGGACGAAGAGCACGGCGGCGTCGGGGGCGCCCGCCCGGACCACGTCGACCCGCTGGAGGACCCGCTCGCCGTCCCGGGCGTGCAGCGCGATGAAGCGCTCGTGCGGCGCGCCCCGCAGCGTGCCGCGCTCGACCAAGCGGAGACTCAGCGGCTTCTCGACCGCGCCCTTGCCGAAGGGCTCGTACTCGGTTCGAAGCCAGCTCGGCGCGAGCGCCATCCCCCCGAGCGCGAGCCACCCGAGCAGGTGGAGGGCTCGCGGACGGAGGGCCCGCGGACGCATCCTGCGCTCGGATCGCTCATCGCGGCGAAGCCTCCAGCTCGTCCACGCGCGACACCCGGGGACCACGAGCCCCGCGACCAGCACCCCGATCACGAGGCACAGCCAGAGCGGGTGGTCGGCCCGGTGCGCGTGGCCCTGTGCGTCCAGGGAGACGGATTCGGCCCAGCCCCACCGCGCCGCGCTCGCCAGCGACGCGACGAGGCGGAGGATGAGGAGGTGGGCGACGTACGCGAAGACCGGCGCCCGGCCGAGCGCCACCAGCGAGCTGCGCGGGCCCACCCGCGCGGCCTCCACCAGGGGCAACAGCAGCATCAGCGCGCCGAGCCACAGCGCGACGAAGGCGATCGACGGGGGATGCTGCTCCATCGCGAAGAGCGCGAGGCCGCTCGACCACTGCGGCGCGCGCAGCGCCGCGAACACGCCGAGCCCCAGCGCGCCGAAGAGCAGCCCCGCGTGACGCCGGGCGCGGGGGCCACGCGCCAGCACGGCGCCGAACGACGCGCCCATCAGGACGACGCCGAGCCACGGCACCAAGGGGTACAAGGCGTGAAGCCGCAGCCAGCCGAGGTCCTCGAGCCCGGTTCGAAAGAGCAGCGCGCCCGCGAAGCCGTCCAGCGCAGGCGGCGCGAGATCCGAGAGCACGACGAGCCCCACGCCCCCCGCGAAGAGCAGCCAGCTCGGGAGGCGCACCATCAGGCTCAGCACGAGCAGCGCAGCGCCGAGCGCGAACACGAACTGCAGCAGCGTGTACCCGAGCCACGGCGCGGGGAGCCAGACCCAGCGCACCACCAGCAGCTCGAGCAGCATCAGCCCGAGCCCCGCGATGGCGAGCCGGCGCGCCTGGCCGCCGCGCGCCACGTACGTCCACGCGGCCGCGCCGGCGAGGAAGAGCAGCCCGGGCGCGTCCACGTCGCTGACGCGCGCGAAGAGCGTCTCCGCGTCGCCGCTCGAGACGCGCGGCCCGAGGAAGAAGCGCGCGTGCTCCAGGATCATCACGAACAGCAGCAGGCCGCGCGTGGCCTCGACGGGACGGTCCGGACTCACCTCGCGCATTCGAGCACGTCAGGGCGTGAGCATGAAGCGCTGGTACGTCTGGACGAAGCTGCCCCCCGACGGACCGCCGCGCCCGGCGCGCGGCTCCACGTAGCCCACGCCCAGCACGAGGGAGCGCTCGCCGCTCCGGGCGTCGCTGAGCGTGCTGCCCGAGAGGTACTCGACCGAGCCGACCTCCTCGAAGACCCACCCGTTGGCGCCGTCCTCGTAGTCGCCGTTCACGACGCCCCCGCCGAAGAGGTAGAGGTCGTCGATCCACACGAAGACGTCGTTGATCTCGGTCTCGCGGTCCGTCACGCCCCGCAGCGCGGTCAGCCGCACGGTGATCTCCACCACGCCCGAAGGGGCCGTCGCGTCCGTGACGTCCAGCAAGACGTGCTCCCACCCGCGCCCCTGCTCGGCCACGTCGCGCCGATACACGACCCGATCGTCGACGCGCAGCTCGATCGCGTAGTAGCCCGGCTGCGTGTCCGCGTGGCTGTCCCGGAGCCAGACGCTGAGCCAGCGCCCGTCGCGCGCGGGCCGCACCAGCACCGGCACGTGGGCGCGGCCCGAGATGCCGCTCTCGTCGTCGACGGTGAGCGTGGCGAGGTAGCGGCCGGGGGTGTCGTAGCGGTGCTGGACGCGCGCGCCGTAGACGGGCGGCTCCGCGACCTCCCCGTCGCCGAAGTGCCAGGCGTAGCTGCGGAGCGCGCAGTCCCCGCCGAGATCGAGCGCGCTGGCGCTCCCGTCGAACGCGACCTCCACCGGGGCGACCGCCTCGATCGGTGTGGCGACCGCGATGGCGCGCGGGAGGAGCCCCTCGAGCCGGGCCCCGAGCTCGTTGTCCCTCGCGACGAAGGCCGCACGCGCGGCGTCGGTGTCGAGGCGGATGGCGTCCATCAGGTCCTCTTGCTCCGTCCAGTTCCCCTCGTAGCGCACGGGGCCGGTCGGGTCGCCCCCGATCGCGAGGTCGAAGTCCGCGTCGCCCTCGAGCAGGCTGCCGCGCAGGACGCCGCCGGCCGAGCGGCCCGCCTCGGACTGGCTGATGAAGCGCGGGTCGGCGCCGTGCGGCAGGACGTGCAGGTGCGCCGCCTCCCACCGCGCGCCGGCGTGCGTCGCCTCGAGGTGGTGCCGCGATCGGTCGAAGCGGCAGGCCTCCACGCGCGTGGGCCCGTCGGCCTCGATCCGCACGCTGGCCGCGACGCCGGGCCGTCGCTGGTGATGGAAGTCGGAGTGATGCACGAAGACGCCGCTCGCGCGCACCCGCACCGCCGCGCCGGGCCACGCCCAGAGCTCGCAGTCGTCCAGCTCCCCCTCGTGCGCGAAGTCGACGCCGTACGCCACGCTGCGGTCGATGCGGTCGCCGCGGGTGGGATCGGGCCCGCGCAGGCGGAGCCCCGTCACGCGCACGCCAGGGCCACCCGTGACGAGCATGGGCGGCCCGTCGAGGCTGCGCTGGAACAGGAGCGCCCCGCGCGAGTCGCCGCGGCCGCGCCCGCTCGCGAGCGTGACGCCTTCGGGGAGCGTGATGGAGCGCCCGCTCAGGTCGATCTCCGCGTCGTCCTCCACGTAGATCGTGGCGCCGGGGCCGAGCGTGGCGACCGCGCGCTCGAGCGCCTCGGCGGAGGAGACCCGCGCGTCGACCGCGCTCGGCGCGACGAGGTTCCCGTACCCGCGGCCGCCGCCGATGGCGTCGCCGGTGGGGTTGATCGCGGCCTGGAAGGCGGCCAGCGCGGGCGACGCCACGCAACGGGGGCGCGGCGGGCCGGCGTCGCGCCCGGCGTCGAGGGGGCCGACGTCCGGGTGCACGACGCCCGCGTCGGCGGGCGGCTCGACGCTGCCGTCGAAGCCGCCCGAGAGCCGCGTGCGGCTACCGCAGCCGACGAGCAGCGCGAGCGATGAGCACAGCGCAGCCAGAGAACGAAGGCGGGAGCGTCTCAAGGACGTCAGAGCTCCGGGTCGGTGATGCAGTAGGGCGGGTCGAGCGTGCCCGTGGGGCAGACGACCTCGTCCTCGGCATTGCACGTCGCGCGCTGGCCGCCCACCAGCTGGACGCCGGAGGCGCCCTCCTCGAAGCGCGCCTCGTCCCCCGGCTCGTCGCACACCGGCTCGTCCCGCGGCCCTGGACAATACGCGGCCGCGCGGCCCGTGCCGTCGACGAAGTTCGAGCAGTAGGGCTCGTTGGAGCCACACGCGGGGAGCGCGAGGAGGCACGGGACGAAGAAGAGGGCCGAGAGCGAGGGCGCGCGTCGCATGCCCGCAGCATGGCGCACGGCCGCGGCGTGCGCAGCCACTCCGAGCTATCGTCCCCGCCGTGCGACGTCTCTGGCCTTGTCTCGCCCTGTTGTTCTGGGTCTCCTGCGGAGACGATCCCGAGCCCGAGGCGCCCCCCGCCAACGCGGCGCCGGCCCGGTCATCGGAGGCCTCGCCTACGCCCGAGCGAGCGGACGAGGGAGCCCGCGGCGCGGAGCGCGTCCACTACGACCTGCTCCGCCACCTCGCGCGCGCCCAGGTCCATCACCGCGACACCCACCTGATCCAGCTCGGCGAGCCGCAGGGGCACCAGCACACCCTCGGGGGCTGGCGGACCCGCGCGGGCGACACGCACGACTTCGACGGGACCCGGGCCGCGGTGATCACCGGGGTCACCGGGTATTTCCTGCTCCCGATCGCCTCGGCCGATCGTTGCCACGTGTCGCTGCGGGCGCGGGCCTTCGGCGACGGCCGGGTCGCGCTCTACGTGGACGACGAGACCATCGGGAACGTCACCCTCCCCACCGACGGCACCTGGGGCGTGGCCGAGGCGGACATCCCGCCCGCGCTCTGCACGCCGGGCGAGCACGATCTGCGGCTTCGGGTCGCGCGCACCGGCTCGGCGCCCGGCCTCGCCCGCGCGGGCGTCGCGGTCGACTGGATCCGCCTCGGCCCGGACGCCGACGACGGGACCCACCCCGCGGTGGAGGGCGACACGCTGCGCCTCCCGGACGGCTGGACGATCAGCTGGGACCTCGAGCCCCGCGACGGCGCGCGCCTCGCGGCCGAGATCGAGGGCGAGGTGACGATCCGCGCCGAGGCCGACGGCGCCGCGCCCCGCACGCTGAGCGGTCCAGGCGCGTCCCTCGGCGAGCTCGCGGGCCAGATCGTGCGGCTCTCCTTCACCGCGCGCGGCGACGCGTCGATCACGCGGCCGCGCGTCGTCACCTTCGACGGCGCCCCGCTGGCCGCCGCGCCTCGGGTGCGCAACGTGGTCTTCTACCTGACCGACACCCTGCGCGCCGACCACCTCCAGGTGTACGCGCCCGAGACGCGGGTCGAGACGCCGGGCCTCAGCGGATGGGCGCGCCAGGCCGCCACCTTCCTCGCCGGACATTCGCAAGAGAACTGGACCAAGCCCAGCTGCGCCACGCTGCTGAGCGGCCTCTTCCCGTGGGAGCATCAGGCGACCGGTGAGGACTCGCAGGTGCCGGGATCGGTGGAGCTCCTCAGCGAGCGGCTGCGCGGAGAGGGCTTCCACACGGGCGCCTTCGTCGCGAACGGCTTCGTCTCGGACCGCTTCGGCTTCCGCCAGGGCTGGGACACGTTTCGCAACTACGTGCGCGAGGGCCGCCGCAACATGGCGCGCTTCGTCGCGGAGGACGTGATCGCGTGGCTCGACGCGCGCCCCGAGGACCGGCCCTTCTTCCTCTACGTGCACACCATCGACCCGCACGTGCCCTACATCCCGCCGTCCGAGGACCTCGCCCGCTACGATCCCGACCCCTACGACGGCGTGGTCGACTTCCACCGGGACCGCGCGCTGCTCGAGGGCATCAAGGGCGGCCGCATCCCCCTGAACGCGCGCGACCGGGTCCGGCTCGAGGCGCTGTACGACGGGGAGATCACCTACCACGACCGCCACTTCGCCTCCGTCATCGAGGCGCTCGAGCGGCGCGGGCTCGCCGACGAGACCCTCGTCGTCTTCACGTCCGATCACGGCGAGGAGCTCTTCGACCACGGCTCGGTCGGGCACGGCCACAGCGTGTGGGAGGAGCTCATCCGGGTGCCGCTCATCGTGCGCTGGCCGGGGCTGACGGACGAGGCGACGCGGATCGAGGAGGCGGCGGGCCTGGTCGACGTGGTGCCCACCGCGCTCGACGCCCTCGGGATGGAGCCGAGCGAAGCCGTGAGCGGCCGCTCGCTGGCGCCCATCCTCCGCGGCGGCACCGAGGACGCGCCGCGCCCCGTGGTCACCGGCTTCATGAACGGCTGGCGCACGATCGTGGTCGGCCGCTTCAAGCTCATCCAGCGTACGGCGAGCCACATCTCGCTCTACGACCTGGAGGCCGACCCGGGAGAGCAGCACGACCTGGCGCCCGAGCGGCCGATCGCGGTGCGCTACCTCCGCGGGCTGCTCGGCCTCACGCTCGCCGGCCAGGAGCGACGACACGAGGCGTCGCGCACCGACATCGACGCCACGCTGCGCGAGCAGCTCGAGGCGCTCGGCTACGCGGGCGCGTCGCGCGCGCCCACCGCCGCGGAGGCCCAGGCCGACGACGAGGCCGAAGGCGACTGAGGATGCACGCGCGCGCTCGCTGAGGCAGAATCCGGCCCCCCGAAGAACACGAAAGGTCCCGATGTTTCGCAAGGTCCTGGTCGCCAACCGCGGTGAGATCGCCGTCCGCGTCATCCGCACGCTCCGAGAGATGGGCATCGCCTCCGTCGCCGTCTACAGCGAGGCCGATCGGCGCGCGCTCCACGTGCGCATGGCCGACGAGGCCTACCCCATCGGGCCGGCGCCGAGCGCGGAGAGCTACCTCGTCCAGGAGCGCATCATCGAGGCCTGCAAGAAGTCCGGCGCCGAGGCGGTGCACCCGGGCTACGGCTTCCTGAGCGAGAACGCCTCGTTCGCGCGCGCCCTCGAGGCGGCCGGCATCAAGCTGATCGGTCCCCCTCCCGCGGCGATGGAGGCGATGGGCTACAAGACCGCGGCGCGGGACAAGATGATCGCGGCCGGTGTGCCCGTGGTGCCGGGCGCGACGATCGACTCCGAGGCGGACCTCGCGAAGGCGGCGTCCGAGGTCGGCTACCCGATCATGCTCAAGGCGGCGGGCGGCGGCGGCGGCAAGGGCATGCGCTTCGTCGAGTCCGAGAAGGACCTGAAGACGGCCTACGAGCGCGCGCGCTCCGAAGCCCGCAAGGCGTTCGGCGACGACACCGTCTACCTCGAGAAGGCCATCGTCGAGCCGCGCCACGTCGAGATCCAGGTGCTCGGGGACGAGCACGGCAACGTCGTGCACCTCTTCGAGCGCGACTGCTCCATCCAGCGTCGCCATCAGAAGGTGGTCGAGGAGACGCCGACCCCCGCGCCCGCGCGGACCGATGAGCTCATCGCCAAGATGGGCGACGTCGCGGTCAAGGCGGCCCAGGCGGTCGGCTACTTCGGGGCCGGAACGGTCGAGTTCCTGATGGCGCCCGACGGCTCGTTCTACTTCCTCGAGATGAACACCCGGCTCCAGGTCGAGCACCCCATCACCGAGCTCATCACGGGGATCGATCTCGTGCGCGAGCAGGTCCGCGTCGCGGCGGGTGAGCCCCTCGGATACGGGCAAGACGACATCCGATCCTACGGGCACGCGATCCAGTGCCGCGTCTACGCCGAGGACCCGGCGACGAACTTCATGCCGAGCCCCGGCACCATCGAGGTGCTGCGCGTCCCCGCCGGCCCGGGCATCCGGGACGACTCGGGCGCCTACGCGGGCGCGGAGATCTCGAGCTACTACGACCCGCTCGTCAGCAAGCTCTGCGTCTGGGCGCGCACCCGTGAAGAGGCCGTGCAGCGCATGCGCCGCGCGCTGAGCGAGTACGTCGTCACCGGCATCCGCACCAACCTCCCCTTCCACCTCGCGCTCATGAGCCACGAGAAGTTCATCGCAGGCGACTACGACACGAGCTTCATCGCGCAGCACGAGGACGTGCTCCTCACGAGCGGCTCCGCGGGCGCGGCGAGCGAGGCGTTCGTGGTCGGCGCGGCGGTCGCGCAGGCCTTCCGCGAGGACGACGCGGCCAAGCAGGCGAGCCCTCCCCCGGCGAACGGGCACGGCGCTTCCGTCAGCCCCTGGCGCCTGGCCGCGCTCGCCAAGCTCTGAGCCGCGTCAGAGGCCGTTGAGGACGTCGACGACCGAGAAGAGGTCGCCGATCTCGTAGAAGTCGACGGTCACGAAGTTCGGCGCCTGGCCGCGCTCCGCGACGCAGCGCTCGACCCGCTCGGTGAAGAACGGGTCGTGGTTCACCTGCTCGGCGAGCGAGCGCATCGCGACGGGCGCGGTCAGGAAGTGGTTGAGCACGAAGATCGACTCCTCGCCCGTGCCGCGGTTCGGCGCGCAGTCGAGGTCCTCCGGCGTCTCGTTCGCGTAGTCGTTGTCCCACGCGTAGGTGTAGGCGTGGTGGTGCCAGTCGAGCGACACGGACGCGCTCTCGGTGAACACCACCATGCGCCGCCCGCTCTCGATCAGGCTCCGCAGCGTGGGCCACGGCTCCCCGAGGGGCTGCGCGTGGAGGTAGGGGAGGAGCCCCGCGGCCTCGAACGCCGCCGCCGTGCGCGCCTCGTCGATGTGCGCCTCGAGGATCAGGGTGATCACCTCGGCGGGGTGGCAGTCCATGAACGAGCGCAGCTCGCGCAGCGCGTCGACGAAGGGACGGCTCCCGAGCGCGCAGATGCCGTGACAGAGGAGCGTCTCGCCGTCGTCCTCGTAGGTGTCGAGCATCATCGCCCGCACGCCGTCCTCGAGCTGCTGCCACATCGCGGGGCCCTGGTTGGGCGGGATCCATCCGTCCGCGTCGCTCGACATCGCGTTGTGCGTGGTCGCGTAGGCCACGTCGTCGAAGGGCCGATCGCAGAGCGACGCGTGCCCGTTGCACACGAGGGGCGTCGGGAGTCCGTCCGCCGGCTCGCAGCGCGGCCCCGCGTCGACGCCCGTGTCCCGCCCCGCGTCCCTCGTGACGCCCGCGTCGTCGCCGCCCTCCGCGCCGCAGGCGGACGCGACGAAGACGACGAACGCACAGGAGGCGAGACGCGAGGGACGCACGACGCCAAGGTACCCCAACACGCCCGCGCGCTCAGGGCGCGTTCAGGCGCCGTCGGCCGCGGAGGCGCTTGATCTCCGCCTCGCGCCGGCTGGCGTCGCCGCGGCTCTCGAACGGCCCCCGCCGCGCGGCCACGGTCCAGGGCCGCCCCGCGCGAGTGGACCGCGCGCCGCCGACGAGCGCACCGTTGTGCTGGCGCAGCCGGCGCGCGACGTCGGTGGTGATGCCCACGTACGTGCGGGCGCCGTCGGCCGAGAGCAGCACGTAGACCCACCACTGACCGCCGTCCGACACGCGCCGGATCGTACCAGGGCGCCGATCAGTTGGCGCCGATCAGTTGGCAAAGGCGACGCTGCCCGACGGGAGGTTCGACGCGGCCGCGTTGGCCATCTCCTGCGTGTCGGGCGCCAT
This sequence comes from Sandaracinaceae bacterium, assembly GCA_040218145.1. Lineage (GTDB taxonomy): Bacteria > Myxococcota_A > Polyangia > Polyangiales > Sandaracinaceae > JAVJQK01. The sequence goes on from JAVJQK010000011.1 coordinate 47,848, forward strand.
CACGTCGTCGATGGTCATGTCGACGAGCGGCTTGATCACGAACGGCATCGGGCTGTCGTCCGGCACGGGCTCGACGCTGATGACGGCCGCGTACCCGCCGGTGAGCACGATCGCGGGATCGATGAAGTCCTGCCCCGGGAAGGGCGGGCTGCCGTCGGGTCCCGCGGTCTCGCCCGCGCCGTCGGCGTCCGCCGCGTCGACCGCGCCGAAGGTGCCGGTGGACACGGGGCCGTCCGCGCCCGCGACCCAGCCCTCGTAGACCCAGCCCTCCGGCAGCGCGGGCAAGCTCAGCCCGGGTGCCATGCCGTCCGCGCCCGGCACGAGCCACCAGATGCCCTGCGCGTAGTCGTCCGCCACGTCGCCGCTGGTCGGCGTCTCGAGGATGTAGACGCCGGTGGCGTCGGCGAAGTCGGTGCCGATCGCCGCCGCGTGCGCGGTGGAGAGGCTGGCCACGCCGTCCGCCAGGTCGCCGGCGAGGATGTGCACCGCGGACGGCGCCGGGTCGTCGCCCTCGATGGGCTCGATGGTCAGGACGTAGGCGGCGGCCGTGTCGGCGACCATCGCGTCGATCTCGAAGGCGGCGGGGATGGGGTTGGCGTCCGCGTCCACGGTGAAGCGGCCCGCGCTGACGGGCGCGCCGTCGACGATGAGCCAGCTCTCGTATTCGTAGCCGTCGCCGAGCTGCGGCAGGCCGCTGAACCCGAGGCTCATCGTGGTGGTGCCGGTCTCGTCGGAGCAGGCGCTCGTGATCAGAGCGAGCGCCGCAAGCAGGGTCCAAGTACGCATGTTTCTTCCTCTCCAGACCCGGACTCCCGCCCGGATCGCGTTGCCTGTTCGACCCGCCTACGCCGGCCGCGGAGAGGCGTTTCATGAGATTCGTTAGAAAGAACATGACAAACCGTTCGAATGATTCGCACGAACGGGTCAGACTCCCGGCGTGGATCGCGCCGCACGTCTGAGGAGCCTCTGGAGCTGGCTGCCGGTCTTCCGGGTGGTGGCCGAGACCGAGCACCTGCCCACCGCCTCCGAGGTCCTTCACGTCACGGCGTCGAGCCTGTCGCGCACCGTGCGCCTGCTCGAGGAGGACGTCGGCCAGCGGCTCTTCGAGCGCGAGGGCCGCGGGCTCACGTTGAACCCCGCGGGGGAGGACCTGCTGCGCGCGGTGCGGGACGCGATGCGGCGGGTCGACGAGGCGCTCCTGCAGCTGGGCCCCGGGCGAATGGTGGGGGAGGTGCGCGTCTCCGTGCCCGGCCCGTTCGCGCCGATCTACGTGCTGCCCGCCCTCGGGGTGCTCGCCCGGGAACACCCGCGGCTGCACCCGCGGGTCGTGAGCGTGCCCGACCCGGAGGTGGCGGGCGCGCTCGAGCGGGGGGAGATCGACGTCGCGGTGCTCGAGGCGGCGGCCCCGCGCGACACCCTGAGCCTGAAGACGCTCGCCGAGGTCCCGCACGCGCTGTGCTGCGGCCCCACCCATCCCCTGGCCGCGCGACGCCGCCCATCGGCGCGCGAGATCGAGGCGCACGTGTTCGTGGCGCCCACCGCGCTCCCGGACGGCGCGGTGCCGGACCGATGGCCTCCCGAGCTGCCGCGCACGATCGGGCTCTCGGTGCACCAGATGCAGGTCGGCGTGGACGCGTGCGCGTCGGGCGCCTACCTGGCCGTCCTGCCCTGGCCCGTGGCGGAGCGCGCGGGGCTCGTGCGCCTGCGGCCGCTCTCGTCGAGCACGCTCTACGTCATGCACCGCCCCACCCTCGACCCCGAGGGCCGCACCGAGGCGGTGGTCGACGCGCTCCTGAGCGGGCCCGCCTGATATCCTCGCGGCCGATGCCGCCGCCGATCGCGACGATGCGGAGCAAGCTGGTGCCGCTCGCGCTCGCATACGCGGCGGAGCGGGGCGTCGACGTGACGGCGCTCGCCGCGGCGCTCGCGATCCCGGACGCCCTGCGCGATCCGGCGGCCTGGTCGATGGATCGGCCCGCGCTGCCGATCGACCGGGTCGTGACCCTGATGGAGCGACTCTCGGAGGCGCTCGAAGATCCTCGCTTCGGGGAGCGCCTCGCCGCGTCGCTGCCCCGCGGGGTGTACGGGGTGGTGGAGCTCGCGGCCCGCGCGGCGCCTTCGCTCGGCGCGGCGGCGGAGCGGCTGGTGCGCTACCAGCGCCTGATCAACGACGCGGTGGTCTACGGGATCGAGCGGCGCGGAGACACGATCGAGCTCGTCCATCACGTGCCCGGCCGCCCCGACGCGGTGGGCCGACACGCGAACCTCTTCACCGTCTCGCTGCTCGCACGCCTCTTCCGGGAGCTCGGCGGCGACGCGATGCGACCCGCGGCGATCGAGCTGGCCCACCGCGAGCCGGCTCCGCTCTCCGCGCTCGCGGAGCGGCTCGACGTCCCGCGCGTCCGTCACGGCGCGGGGCGCAACGCCCTCGTCTACCCCACGGCGGCGATGGAGCGCCCGGTCCAGGCCGCCGATCCCGCGCTCCTGGCCGTGCTCGACGACTACGCCACCCTGCTGCTCCCCGAGGAGGCGCCCGCGCCGGGCTGGAGTGGACGCGCGAGGGCGTGGCTGCGCGGCGCGCTCGCGGGCGGCGCGCCGAGCCTCGCCGACACCGCCCGGCAGCTCGGGACGACCGCGCGCAACCTCCAGCGCCAGCTCGCGAGCGAGGGCACCAGCCACTCGGAGCTGCTCGAGGGGCTGCGTGAGGCCGAGGCCCGACGGCTGCTCGCCGACACGGAGCTGTCGCTCGGCGAGGTGACCTTCTTGCTCGGCTACTCGCACCCGCGCGCGCTGGTCCGCGCCTTCGGCCGCTGGACCGGCGAGAGCCCGCAGCGCTGGCGCAGCGCGCTTCGGGTCTGAGGGCGCCTGCGGTCCATCGACACGGCACGAGCGGTCACTGCGTCGCGCCGAGCCGCGATCCACGGTGTGCTCGGGAGGTCGAGATGGAGCTGAAGAGCAAACACGCGGTCATCACGGGGGCGTCGGCGGGGATCGGGGCGGCGATCGCGACCGCGCTGGCCGAGCGCGGCGCGCGCGTGACGCTGGTGGCCCGGCGGCGCGAGGCGCTCGAGGGGGTCGCGGCACACATCCGGTCGCGTGGCGGCGAAGCGCAGATCGTGGTGGCCGATCTGGTCGAGGACCCCACCGCCTGGCTCGACGTCGCGCGGGGCGGCTTCGGTCCGATCGACGTGCTCGTGAACAACGCCGGGGTGCAGGTCATCGCGCCGACCGAGCGCGTGGACGCCGCGCGGGGCGAGCGCTCGCTGACGCTCAACCTGGTGGCGCCGCTCCGCCTGATCACCACGCTGCTCCCGGAGATGCTCGCGCGTGGGGAGGGCGCGATCGTCAACGTCGCGTCTATGGCGTCACTCGCACCGACCCCGGGCATGACCTACTACAACGCCGGCAAGTGCGGCCTGGCCGGCGCCTCCGAGGCGCTGCGGGGCGAGCTCCGTGGACGCGGCGTGCACGTCTCGACCGTGTACCCGGGCATCATCGACACCGACATGGCCACCGCCGGACTGGCGGCCTACGAGCCCTCGGCCGCGCTCCGCGCGCAGCCGATCGGTCGACCGCAGACCCTGGCCCGCCACGTCGTGCGCGCCGTCGAGCGCGACCGCGCCCGGGTGATCTACCCGCGGCTCAACTCGCTCGCGCGCTGGTTCCCTGGCGTCACGCGCTGGGTGATGGATCGGTTCGCGCCGCGCCCCCGACCGCCAGCGCTCGCAAGCTCCTGAGCCGCGTCGGTGTCCTCGTGGAAGGCGTGGACTTCTCCTCCGATCCCGCCGACCCTACGCGTCCGCCATGGACCTCGACGTCGTCATGCTGTCGCGCCTGCAGTTCGCGCTGACGATCATGGTCCACTACCTCTTCCCGCCGCTCTCGATCGGGCTCGGCGCGCAGATGGTGCTGATGGAGGGCGCGTTCCTCCGTACGAAGGATCCGCGCTGGGAGGCGCTCGCGCGCTTCTTCACCAAGCTCTTCGCCGTCAACTTCGCGGTCGGCGTCGCGACGGGCATCGTGATGGAGTTCGAGTTCGGGACCAACTGGGCGACCTACTCGCGCTTCGTCGGCGACGTCTTCGGCTCCGCGCTCGCCTCCGAGGGCATCTTCGCGTTCTTCCTGGAGAGCGGCTTCCTCGCGGTGCTGGTCTTCGGGTGGGACCGCGTGGGCCCGAAGATGCACTTCTTCTCCACGCTGATGGTCTTCACCGGCTCGGTCTTCTCGAGCGTGTGGATCGTGATCGCCAACAGCTGGATGCACACCCCGGCCGGCTTCCACCTGGTCACCGAGGGCGACCGCACCCGGGCCGAGATCACCGACTTCTGGGCGATGGTCTTCAACCCCTCGGCCATGCACCGGCTCGGCCACGTGCTCCTGGGCGCGTTCATCCTCGGCGCCTTCTTCGTGATGAGCATCTCCGCCTACTACCTGCTGAAGCGGCGCCACGAGGAGCTGGCCAGGCGCTCGTTCACGGTGGGGCTCGTCTTCGCGGCCGTCTCCTCGCTCCTCATCCTCGTCAGCGGGCACTCCCAGGCGGTCGCGGTGGCGGAGAACCAGCCCGCGAAGCTCGCCGCCTTCGAGGGGCACTGGCGCACCGGCGAGGGGCCGACCGACCTCTACGCCATCGGCTGGCCGGACGAGGAGGCGGAGGAGGTGCGCTTCGGCGTCGCCATGCCCGGCATGCTGACGTTCCTCGTGCACGGTGACTTCTCCACCCCGGTCGAGGGGCTGGACCAGACCCCCGCCGACGCGCGGCCGCCCGTGGTGATCCCGTTTCTGACCTACCACGTGATGGTCGGGCTCGGGATGTACTTCATCGGGCTGACCCTGCTCGGCCTCTTCCTGCTCTGGCGCAAGACGCTCTTCCAGCGGCGGTGGCTGCTGTGGCTCTTCGTGCTGAGCGTGCCGGCCCCGTACATCGCCAACCAGGCCGGCTGGGTCGCGACCGAGGTCGGGCGTCAGCCCTGGGTCGTCTACGGCCTCCTGCGCACGACCGACGCCGTCTCGAAGTCGATCGCGGGCGAGGAGGTGCTCGGCTCGATCCTGCTCTTCGGGTTCATCTACCTCGCCCTGTTCGCGCTCTGGCTCGTGGTGATGAACGAGAAGATCCAGCACGGCCCGGAGGACCCGGCGGAGCTCGCCACGCCGGAGACGACGACGCAGTCGGATCTCCTGAAGGCGGCGTCGCGGCTCAGCGGGCCGAGCTCTCCCTACTCGCTCACCCACAGCGAAGGCGAGGAGGAGGAGCCCTGATGGATCTGCCCACCTTCTGGTTCCTGCTCATCGGCGTGCTCCTGACGGGCTACGCGATCCTCGACGGCTTCGATCTCGGCGTCGGCATCATTCACCCATTCGTGCGCAGAGAGACCGAGAAGCGGCTCGCCATCAACAGCATCGGCCCGCTCTGGGACGGCAACGAGGTGTGGCTCGTGACCTTCGGCGGCGCGCTCTTCGCCGCGTTCCCGGAGGCGTACGCGACGATCCTGAGCGGCATGTACTTCCCGGTCATCGTGCTGCTCTTCAGCCTCATCGGGCGCGCCGTGAGCATCGAGTTCCGCTCCAAGCGGCCGTCGAAGCTCTGGCGCGGCTACTGGGACTTCTCGTTCTTCCTGTCGAGCTTCAGCGTCGTCTTCCTCTTCGGTCTCGCGGCGGGGAACGCCATGCGAGGCCTGCCGCTGGACGCGGCGCACGAGCACGTCGGCAGCACCCTGGGGCTGCTCGGCCTCTACCCGATCGCGGTGGGCCTCTTCGCGGTGTGCGCCGCGGCGATGCACGGCTCGATCTTCCTCTACCTCAAGACCGAGGGCGCGCTGCAGGAGCGCATCCACGGCTGGATGTGGCGCACCTTCTTCGTCTTCCTCGCCGCCTACGTCGCGGTGACCGGGCTGACCCTCCTCGAGGTCCCACACGCGACGGACAACTTCGCGCGCTGGCCCGCCGCCTGGATCGTCGTGGGGTTGAACGTGCTCGCCATCGCGAACATCCCGCGCGCCATTCATCAGGGCAAGCCGGGCTACGCGTTCGTCTCGAGCTGCTGCACCATCGCCGCGCTCGTCTTCCTCTTCGGCATGGCCCTGTTCCCCCACCTCGTCGTCTCCACCGGCCCCGGCCCCGGCCTCACCATCGGGAACGCCGCCTCCAGCCGCGACACCCTCGGCCTGATGGCCATCATCGCCGCGATCGGCATGCCCTTCGTGCTCACCTACACCGGCATCGTCTACTGGGTCTTCCGCGGCAAGGTGAAGCTTGGCAAGTTCTCCTACTGACCTGCGTCCAGCCCCTCCAAGAAAAGATAGGCCGGCGCCCCGACCTCTCGAAGAAGCCGGGGCGCCGTGTGTGTGTGGATGATGGATGGTGGGCGCGTCTCACGACGCTCGAAGCTCAGATCACCAGCCGGGGTGGCCGCCGCCGCCTCCGGAGTGACCGCCGCCGCTGCCCGAGTGGCCGCCGCTGCCCGAGTGGCCGCCGCCGCTCCCGCCCGAGCTACCCGAGCCGCCACCGCTCGAGCCGCCGCCTTCACCGGAGCCTCCCGAGCCGCCGCCCGAGGTGCCCGGGTCGAAGGACGGGGGCGGATCGTCCCCCGGATCCGTGGGATCGGGCGGGGCGTAGGGCTCGAGGGTGCCGCCGCCGAGCCAGCGGGGGTCCACGAATCCCGCCTCTGTGTGGGCGTCGGTGGCGGCGCCGCAGCCGCTGCAGATCACCGCGCCGTCGGTGCACGTGAAGCACGTGGGTTGGCAGTCCTCCTGCTCGTTCGCGAGCTCGGCGATCGCGTCGCGTAGGATGACCTCGTCGAGGCCCACCGCGATGAAGCGGCTCTCCACCTCGCTCAGATCCTGGCCCGCGGACCACGTCTCGTACCGCATCGCCTGGCCGTTCGGGCAGACGAGCACCACGCGGTCCAGCGACTGCGCGGCGCGGTCGAACAAGGCCCCTCGAGACGGATCGCTCAGGTCCACCCAGAGCTCCGCGTCGGGCTCGAGCGCCTCGAAGCGCGCCTCGTCGATGCGCTCCACGGACGTCCCGACGTCGCTCGCGCAGCCTCCCGCCAGCACGCCCATCGAAGCGGCGACTCCGAGCCAAATGTGCCACCCTCGGGCGGCTCTCACCTTCTGCATGCGTCCCTCCTCCTTCTGTTCTCGACCGCTCCAGCCTGGTCGGGCACAGATCGGGATGCGCGTCGAAAAGCGGGAGCCCCCGCCGAAAGATGGGTCGCCCCCAGTCGAAAAGACGCGCCGGAGAGAGAGTGAGCAAGAAAGACGGTTCCACCGCGCAGGTCTTCGAGCTGTTGATGAGCTTCGCCGAAGCGCTCGGCATCGATGGTGACAAGGACCTCGCCCAGCTCGTCGGCGTCAGCCCCGAGACGGTCCAGAACTGGCGCAAGGGAGCCGTCGGGGAGCTGAAGCCCGCCAAGCTCGAGCAGGTGAAGCGCGCCTTGTCGTCCCGGGTGGCGAGCCTCCGCGAGTGGGCGGGCGCGGGCGACCTCGACCTCGAGGGCGGCATCACCCACCTCGACGTCGCCCCCGAGGCGAGCCCCTCCGATCTCCAGCGGCAGCTGCGCGATCGGATGCACTACGACTACCTGGGCCACCGCTTCCTCTACTTCGAGCCGCAGGGCGCGCTCGCGTGGGAGAACCTCATCGGCGGCGGCTACGAGCAGGAGACCTGGCTCAACGGCGTGCGGATGTGCGCGCAGCAGTGGCTGGAGACCGGTCGCAACAAGGACGGCACGGCGAAGGGCCCCATCGCGTCGAGCCTCGCGCTCGGCCGGCGCGGACGCACGCGCGGCCTCGACGTGATCAGCCTCGGGCCCGGCGAGGGCTCGAAGGAGGTCGAGGTGCTCGGCGCGCTCGAGGAGGCCGAGGCCAAGAACGACCCCCTCCCCTGGCGCTCGATGACCCTGGTCGACGTCTCGATCTCGCTCCTGCTGCGCGCCGCCCTCAACGCGCGCCGTCGCGTCGTGAACCTCCCCTTCGAGCGCTCCCGCGTCTTCGCGATCTGCTCGGACTTCGAGGAGGGCCCGCTCGACTTCGCTCGCCGCCTGCCGAGCAGCCGCAACGAGGACGACGCCAGCCGTCGCCTCGTGCTCGTGCTCGGGAACGTCTTCGGCAACGTGCGACACGAGGACACGTTCGTTCGACAGAAGCTCAACTTTTTGACACGACCCGGCGACCTCCTCTGGCTGGAGGTCGGCCTGCGCGCGGAGAAGGTCGAGCTCGACCCGGTCTATCGGCTCACCCAGAAGTCCTCGACGGAGACGGCGGCCGAGACCAACCGGCGCCTCCTGCTCGAGGGCCCCTACCGGCGATGGGAGGCGGCGCTGGGGCGCAAGCCGACGAACATCGAGCTGCGCGTCTGGGTGCGCGAGGACGACGACTCCTCCTCCATCCCGGGCTCCTACAACTTCTGCCACGACATCGTGCTCGAGCAGGAGCGCCGGGCCCTGACCATGCTCTACAGCCGCCGCTACGATCTCGAGGGTCTCAGCCGCTGGCTCGAGCCGCGCGGCTACGTCGTCGAGCGCATCGAGAAGGTCTCCGACACCCGCCGCGTCGACCGCGTCGCCCACCTGCTGCTCCGGCGCACGGACTGAGCGCTCTCACTCGTCGGGCGCGGGCCGCGCGGTGACCAGCAGGCCGTTGATGGTCGCGCGGTAGGCCACGACGCTGAGGGCGCGTGTGTCGCTCTTGACCACCAGCGAGGTCGAGTAGCCCCCGTCGAGACCGAGCGCCTCGCGGGCTGACACGCCCCCCTCGGACGCGGGCCGGGTCAGCAGCGTCGCCCACTCGCCGAGGGTGGGCCCGGTCCGGGTGGAGTCCGGTCCCAGCTCGATGCGCGCGGCGCCTTCGCTCAACACGGCGCGCTCGTCGAACGCCACCGCCAGGTGAACGGCGCCGTCCTCGTCGATGGCCACCGCGCTGCGGGCGGCGCGACGGTTGGACGCGGCGGCGCTGACCACGCTCGCGCCCGCGTCGACGATGCGATCGACGCTCTGGAGCGCCTCGCGGATGGACGGCGAGGGATGGAAATCGTCGCGGTGCACCACGCGGGCGCGATCCCCGTCGACGAAGAACACGCCCGAGCCGCCCCGCTCGGTGAGCGGGGCTCGATCTTCACCCCCGGTGCGGACCAGCCCCATGGGCGCGCCGTGCGAGTCGTAGAAGCCTCCGTCGATCGCCGCGAAGGGTCGCGGCGGGGAGCGCTCCGCGAGGATCGCGTCGAGCGGGCGCGGCCCTTCGCTCGGCACGACCGTCACGTGACGGCCCGCCCCCAAAGAGAACGAGGCGACCACCACGCGGCCCGACCAGCCCTCGGCTTCCACCCGCCGGACCGACAAGGTCAGGATCGAATCGCGGGCGCGGACCGTCTCCTCGACGCGCGGCGTCTCCGGCGTGGGCGGCGTGGGCGACGCGGGCGGCGCGGACGGCTCGCAGGCGACCAGGATGAGCGCGAGGATCGAGAGGCGCATCGACCGGGAGGAGACGCGGGAGGGCGGTCGCCTCATTCCGCGAGCCGCTCCGAGACGAAGCGCTGGCATCCGCGCGCCCCGAGCGCGAGCCCCGCGGCCGAGCACGACACGACCACGAGCGCGAGCGCGAACAGCAGCCACGGCAGCGCGGCGCGACGCGGCTTCTCCGGCGGCGCGGGCGTCGGCGCGGTCACCCGGCTCGGCGTCGACGGCGCGTCGGGCGGCGCGGTGAAGCGGGCGGGCTCCCCGGGCTGGGGCGTGCCCGGCGACAGCCCGAACGGATCCTCGATCGCGTGGCGCCGGCCGTCCGTCTCCTCGGCGTCGGCGAAGAGATCGACCGCCGCGTCCATCACCAGGCTGCTCCGCCCGGTGGTCCGGCCGATGGCGTCGGCGAAGGCCTCCGCGAACGCGCCCATCGTCGCGAACCGCTCCTTCGCGTTGGGCGCCATCGCGCGGCCGATCACCGGCTCGAGCGAGGCGGGCAGGCCCGGGCGCGCCTCGGTCAGGGGGACCACGCGCCCCTCCATCACGCAGCCGAGGAGCTGCCCCTGATCGGCGGCGGGGAACGGCGAGGCTCCCGCCAGCGCCTCGTAGGTCAGCACGCCACACGCGTACACGTCCGTGCGCGCCGTCGCGTCCTTGGCCGAGCGGATCTGCTCGGGGGCCATGTAGCGCGGCGTCCCGATCATCACGCCCGTCTTCGTGATGCGGTCGGTCGAGCCGAGCCGGCTGAGACCGAAGTCGACGACCTTCACGTCGCCGGAGGGGACGATGAAGATGTTGTCCGGCTTGAGGTCGCGATGCACCACGCCCTGCAGGTGCGCGGCGTCGAGCGCGTCGCAGATCTGGATCAAGATCGGGAGAAAGGCGCCCGGGTCGAAGGGCCCGTCGGCCTGCGTCGTCGCCTTGAGCGTCCGGCCCTCGAGCAGCTCCATCGCGAGGTAGTCGACGCCCTCCGCGCTCCGACCGGCGTCGAGCACCCGGACGATGCCGCCGTGTCCGAGGGCGCGGAGGATCTCCGCCTCGCGCCGGAAGCGCTCGAGCACGATCTCTTTGCGAGCGCGCTCCGGGTGCAGGACCTTGATCGCGACCGTGTTCCCGGTCCGCGTGTCCGTGGCCGAGAACACCTTCCCCATCGCGCCGGCGCCGAGGAGCTTCTCCAGGCGGTAGCGCTCGGCGAAGAAGGCGCCCGACGTGAAGCCGCTCAACACCAACGTGTCGTCGGTCAGATCCTGCGGGTCCACTCGCAGAGGGTAACCGAACGGGACGCGGGAGGGGGCTGGGAGTACTCTCGGGGGGTGACCCGATCTCGAACCGCGGCTGGGGGGCTGGCGTGGCAGAAGACGGTGGCCGGGAGGCTCTTCCTCCTCGCGGCCGCGGTGATCGTGCTGGGCGGCTCCCTCGTGTTCGTCAACCTGCGCGCGTCGAGCGCCCTGCGCGAGCAGCTGGAGTGGATCGACGAGGCCGGGCAGCTCAGGCGCGACTCGGCGCAGATGCTCTACCTCGCGCAGCGACTGGAGACCGCCCGGGGAGAAGACCGGCGGCGCGTCCGGGCCGACCTGCGCCTGTCCGTCGAGGGCTTCGAGGCCCGCCTCGCTCGCCTCGCCGCCGACGCGCCGGCCGACGGCCTGGGCGAAGTCCGCGCCCGATGGCGGCTCGAGGTGCGCCCCGCCCTCGTTCGCTGGGCGCGCCACCACGACCCCGGACAGCTCGAGGCGGTCCGGCGCCTGCTCGGGACGCAGAGCGCGCAGGCGAGTCGACTGGTCGAGGCGGCGATCGAGATCGACCGCCGGGATTCGGAGCGCGCGCAGGTCATCGAGATCCTGCTCCTGTGCCTCGTCGCCGTGATCATCGGCCTGGGCCTGGTGCTCACGCACCGGCTCGCGCGTCGCACGCGGCGCCTGGTGGAGGTCGCGAACGCGATGGCGACCGGGAGCCACGCGGTCCGCGCGCCACAGGACGGCGACGACGAGCTGGCGGTGATCGGCGCCGCGCTCAACCGGGTGGAGCGCTCGCTGCGGGAGACCATCGATCGCGAGATCGACGCGCGCGCGCGCCTCGGGGCCCTCGTCACCGAGGTCCGCTCCGCCGTGGACGCCATCGCGGGCTCGAGCCAGCGCATGGTGACGTCCGCGCAGACGCTCACGCAGCGCGCCTCGCAGCAGAGCGGTCACGTGCTCGACGTGACGACGGCCGTGCTCGAGGCGTCGCGCGCGAGCGAGGCGGCCAAGCGCCGCGCGGTCGAGGTCGCCGACGCCGCCATCCGCTCCCACTCCACCGCGCGCAGCGGCCGCGACGCGGTGAGCGCGATCGGCGGAGGCATGGAGCGCGTGCGCGAGCTGGCCGAGCAGGGCGTCGAGGCGCTGCTCGCGCTGGCGGACCGGGCCGAGACGGTGGGCGAGGTGGTCGCGAGCGTGGACGATCTGGCGAGCCGCACGCAGATGGTGGCGCTCAACTCCAAGATCCTCGCCGCCCGCGCCGGCGAGCACGGCCGCGGCTTCGCGGTGCTGGCGCAGGAGATCGCGGCGCTCGCGGTCCGCTCACGCGAGGCGACCGTGCGAGCGAGAGAGATCCTCGAGGAGATCCGCGTGGCCAGCCTCGCGGGCGTCAGCCGCTCCCGGGAGACGCGCGACGCTGTCTACGAGGCGATGAAGACGATCGGGCGCGCCGACAAGACCATCGACGGCCTCACCGACGCGCTCACCGTCTCGTCGCAGCTGGCGACGCAGATCCTCGCCTCGATCCGCGAGCACACGACGGGCATGGGGAACCTGCAGCACTCGATGCGCGAGATCGACGAGACCACCAAGGACAACCTCGTCTCCGCGCAGTCGACCGACGCGGAGGCGCGAGAGCTCGACGGCCTCGCCTCGCACCTCCAGCAGCTGCTGGCCTCCTGACCGGTCTCAGTCGCGCGAGACCGGCACGCCCCAGATGTCCTTCGCGTAGTCGCGGATGGTCTCGTCCGAGCTGAAGCGGCCCATGCGGGCGCTGTTGAGGATGCTCTGGCGCGTCCAGTTGGGGCGGTCCACGTAGGTCTCTTCGACCGCGCGCTGCGCGTCGAGGTAGCTCCGGAAGTCGGCGAGGTGCACGTAGCGCTCCCCGTCCGCGAGGAGCGCGTCCATCAGCGGGGCGAAGGTGTGCGGGTGCTCGGGGCTGAAGGCGCCCTTCGCGATCGCGTCGACCACCGCGGCGATGGACTCGTCGGACTCGTAGATCGCCCGCGGCCGGTAGCCCTCGGCGTGCGTCTTGACCACCTCGTCGGTCGTGAGCCCGAAGATGAAGATGTTCTCGGCGCCGACCGCGTCCTTGATCTCCACGTTCGCGCCGTCGAGCGTGCCGATGGTCAGCGCGCCGTTCATGGCGAACTTCATGTTGCCCGTGCCCGAGGCCTCCTGGCCGGCGCAGCTGATCTGCTCGGACAGATCGGCCGCGGGGATGAGCCGCTCGGCCATCGAGACCCGGTAGTTGGGGACGTAGAACACGCGAAGGTGCTTGCGCACCTCCGGGTCGGCGTTGACCACCCGCGCGACGGCGTTGATGAGGTGGATGATCTCCTTGGCCCGCACGTACCCGCTCGCCGCCTTGCCGCCGAAGATCACCGTACGCGGCACCTTCGGCGCCTGCCCGGCCTTGATCTCCTGGTAGCGCTTGACGACGTGGAGCACGTTCAAGAGCTGGCGCTTGTACTCGTGGATGCGCTTGATCTGGATGTCGAAGATCGAGTCCGGATCGAGCCGGAAGCCGTGCAACGCCTCGAGGTGCTTGGCGAGCCGGAGCTTGTTCTCGCGCTCGATGGCCCGCCAGCGCTCCTGGAAGGCCGCGTCCTCGGCGTGCGCCTCGAGCGCGCGCACCTTCTCGAGGTCCGTCACCCAGGCGTGACTGCCCACCACCTCTGTGATCAGCGCGCTCAGGCCCGGGTTGCACTCGAGCAGCCAGCGCCGCGGCGTCACGCCGTTGGTCTTGTTGCGGAAGCGCCCCGGATAGAACGCGTCGAACTCCGGGAACATCCGCTCGCGGAGGAGCTGGCTGTGCAGCGCGCTGACCCCGTTGACGCTGAAGCTCCCCGCGATGGAGAGGTTCGCCATCCGGACCTCGCCCTGCGGGCGCTGCTCGACGATGGCCATCTTCCTCAGGCGCGCGTCGTCGTTCGGGTGGTTGCGGCGGATCTCGTCACAGAGCCGGCGGTCGATCTCGCGGATGAGATCGAGCTGACGCGGCAGCAGCCGGTCGAGCAGGTGCACCGGCCAGGTCTCGAGCGCCTCGGGAAGGAGCGTGTGGTTGGTGTAGGCGAAGCAGCGCTTGGTGATGCTCCAGGCGCGGCCCCAGTCCATCAGCTGCTCGTCGATCAGGATCCGCATCATCTCGGCCACCGCGAGCGCCGGGTGCGTGTCGTTGAGCTGGAAGACCGCGCGGTCGGGCAGGTCGTCCAGGCTCTCGAACCGAGACATGTGTCTCTGCACGGCGTCTTGCAGCGAAGCCGAGACGAAGAAGTACTCCTGGCGGAGCCGGAGCTCCTTGCCGGGCGGCCCCGCGTCGTTCGGATAGAGGATGCGCGAGATGTTCTCGGCGAAGCCGCGCTGCACCACCGAGCGGTCGTGGTCGCCCGCGTTGAACGCGTCGAGATCGAACTCGTCGACCGGGACCGCCTTCCAGAGCCGCAGCGTGTTGACCGCGCCGTTCTCGAACCCGGGGACCGGGATGTCGTGCGCGACCGCGTAGACGTCGTCGGTGTCGAGCCACTCGAAGTGGGTGCGCCCCTGCGTGTCGGTGCGCGGCTCGACCCGCCCGTTGTAGCGGACCGTGAAGCGGAGCGACGTGCGCGGCACCTCCCACGGCGTCCCGTGCACGAGCCAGTTGTCGGGCTTCTCGATCTGACGCCCGTTCACGAGCTCCTGGCGGAAGATGCCGTAGTCGTAGCGGATGCCGTAGCCGACGCCCGGGATCCCGAGCGTGGCCATCGAGTCCATGAAACACGACGCGAGCCGGCCGAGGCCGCCGTTGCCGAGCGCGGGATCCTCTTCGGCCTCGAAGAGCGCGTCGAGGTCGTGCCCCAGCTCGCTCACCGCCGCGCGCGTCTCCTCGAGGATGCCGAGGTTGTAGAGCCCGTCGCGCAGAAGCCGACCGGGCAGGTACTCCATCGAGAGGTAGTAGACGCGCTTGGCGCCCGACTCCCACTGCCGCTGGCGCGTGTGATGCCAGCGATCGGCCATGCGCGCCCGCGCGGCGTGCGCCACCGCGTGGAACAGGTCGAGCTCGGTCACCGAGTGCTGGTCGCGGATGCGAACGTGCTCGAGGTGATCGAGGATCGACTCGCGGATGGACGCGCTGTCCATCCCGAGCTCGTGGTGCGGAATCTTCGCGTCGAGGGTCATGATGCGAGGAGCTTTCCCGATGGCGCGACGTCACGCAAGCATGAGTGCCGCACGGGTGTTCAGGGCTGCGGCGTCAGCGGCAGCGCGGATGGTAGGCGCTTCGTAACACCGCCTCGGCGAGCTTGTCTCGGGGCGAGAAGCCGTGGGAGCCCTCCTCGTCGGTGTCCGGGTCCGTGAACCACTTCCACACGTAGAGCCCGGCGACGCGCTCACGACCCGAAATCGAAGCGAAGAGGCGTCGGTAGGCGCTGGCCTGCGCCGCCTCGCTCACCGCGGGCCGCCCGAGCCGCTCGGGCCACTCGTGCGGGTGCACCTCGGTGCCTTCGATCGACTTGTACCCGACCTCGGTGATCAGCAGCGACCGGCCGGCGCGCGCCGCGATCGCCTCGAGCCCGTCGAGCCGACGGTCCAGCGCGGCGCGCATCGTCGCCTCGTCGGCGCCGAGCCGCGGCGCGAGCGGCGGGTAGAGCTGCACCCCGACGTGGTCGAGCGCGGGCCAGAAGGCGACCTCGTCGACGCGATCCCAGTTCGCGGCGAAGGTCAGCGCGCCGTCGTACACCTCGCGCACCGCGGCGATGAGCGCGCGCCACTGCGCCTCGCGAGGCCCGCTCGTCGGGAGCTCCACCCCGATCGAGAGGAGCGCGACGTCGAGCCGCGCCGCCATGCGCGCGTAGTGCAGCGTGAACGCGCGGTAGCTCTCGAACCACGCGTCCCAGTCATCGGGCGCGAGCTCTCCGCGCCACGCGCCGCCCGCGATCCACACGTGCGGCTTGAGGAACACCCGGAGCCCGAGCGCGTGCGCGGCGCGGATCTCTCGCTCCATGCGCGCGTCGTTCTCGGCCTCGGGCCGCGCGGTCGCGAGGTGCACCTCGCTCTCGTCGAGCGAGCGCATGAAGCCGAAGGGCGTGAGGCTCACCCATCGCACGCCAAGCGCGTGAAGCTCTTGCAGGGTCGCCCGGCTCGTCTCGGTCCCGTAGCCGCGCGCGCCGCCGCGCTGGTAGTTGTGCGCGACGCTCACGCCCGCGTGCATGCGCGCTGGGAGCGACACGACGCCTCGCACGCAGCCCTCCGGGGCAGGGCTGCGCTCGGGCGCGCTGGGCGCGCCGGCGCGCGGAGTCGGCGCCGCGTCGCAGCCCGCGGCGAGCGCGACCGCGAGCACGAGCGCCGCGCGCCTCACTCCTTCAGCCCTTCGCGAGCTCGTCGAGCGCGCCGAGCTCCGCGTAGAGGTGCACGTTCGCGCGGATGGCCTTGCGGAACACGCCCAGGTCCATCGACTCGTTCGGGCCGTGCGCGCCGGTCTTCGGATCCATCACGCCGTTCAGGATGAGCGGCAGGTCCGAGAAGCGCCGGCCGAACATCGCCACGAAGGGGATCGATCCGCCCACGCCGATCGAGAGCAGCTTCTGGCCCCACGCCTTCTCGTACGCGCGGTCCGCGGCCGGAAACGCTGGGCCCTTCGGCTCGTAGAGCCAGCTGTCGCCGCCCCCGAGCTTCTTCACCGTGACCTTCACCCCGCCCGTCGGCTTCGTGGTCAGCGCCTCCTCGATCAACGCGAAGAGCTCCTCGCCCGTTTGCCCGGGAGCGACGCGGCACGAGAGCTTCGCCGACGCCTTTCCGCGCACGGCGTTCTTCTCGCGGCCAGGGGCGGGCAGCGTGGTGCTGAGGATGGTCACCGCGGGCTGACGCCACACCCACTCGGCGGGGGTCTTGTCGCGGTCGGGGAGCGGGTCGACGCCGTCGAGCACGCGCGCCCCGTCCCGGATCACCGCGGCGTTCAGGGGCACGTCGCGCGACGCCTCCCGCCACTCGGCCGGCACCTCGACGCGGCCGATCTTCATGCGCCCGTCCTCGTCGACGAGCCGGCTGATCAGGGTCACGAGCGCGATCGCCGGGTCCGGGACGACGTTGCCCCAGAGCCCGCTGTGCACGTCGGCGGCGAGGCTCTCGCAGGTGAGCTCCACCTCGAGCAGCCCGCGGAGCGACACGGTCAGGCCGGGGATCTCCGTGGACGGGTTCTCGCAGTCCGTCAGCACCATCACGTCGGACGCGAAGGCCTCGGGGTAGGTGTCCATGAAGCGCTCGAGGTTGGGCGAGCCGATCTCCTCCTCACCCTCGATGAGGAGCTTCACGTTGACGGGCAGCGCGCCGGTCTCCGCGAGCCACGCCTTCATCGCGGCGAGGTGCGAGACCCAGCCGCCCATGTCGTCGGCCGAGCCCCGCCCGTAGAGGCGTCCGTCGATCGCCTTCGCCTCGTGCGGCGGCGTGTCCCAGGGCTCGCCGGCCACGGGCTGGAGATCGAGGTGCCCGTAGATCAGCACGGTCGGCTTGCCGGGCCCCGCCTTCATGAGCTCGGCCGCGACGCAGGGGAGCGCGTCCGGCAGCTCGAGCAGGCGCGCCTCGTCCATGCCGAGGGCGGCGAGGTCGTCACGGATTCGCTCGGCGAGCTTCTTCACGTCGGGCGCGTGCTCGGGCTCGCAGCTGATGGCGGGGATGCGCAGGTACTCGGTGAGCTGCGCGAGGGTCTCGTCGAACTCTCGGTCGGCCCGGGCGGCCACGGCGTCGGCGTCGGTCATTCGTTCTCCGTCGAGCTGTCTCGCTCGCGTCTGCAGAGCGTGAACCAGTAGTCGAGCAAGAGGTCGCCCTTGGCGTCCTCCCGCGACGCGCGCCCGATGCTGACGTGCGTCGAGACGCGCCGCATGAAGTCACGCGTGTTCAAATACACGAGTCGTTGCAGCCCCTGCGAGTTGGGGACCACGTCGGGCCAGCCGCGCGGGACGTCACCGCCGGGGATCTGGTGATAGTCGACGACCACCCCGCCACGGCGCTCCCATTCATCGCGCCCGTCGGTCTCGTAGGCGACGAAGTAGCCGGGCTTGATGAACCACGCGTTGGACGCGTTGTAGCCGATGAGCCGGTCCGCCCCCTCGGTGGGACGGGCGAAGCGCTTCTGGAAGCGCTGAAAATGCGCGAGCGTCGCGATGGTGTTGCGCCCCGCGTGGTGCACGGGCCGGAGCGGGGGCGCCGCCTCCGGGACGAAATGACCCAGCCGGATCGGCGCCGCGTCGGCCGCGATGTCGAAGAGCTCGGCCTGCTCTCCGCGACGCAGCGTGGTGACCTCCTCCTCGCGACGCGTCGATGGGAGCGCGTCGAGGTAGTCGCCGAGGGCGTCCACCGAGGCTCCTTCGCGGATCAAGCGCACCAGCTCCGTCATCGTGGCCGGTGTGACACCGGACCGTGCCGGGACGCAAGGAGGGATCGCAGACCGGGGGCGTCCTTCGCCACGGCTGGGGCGAGAAGGCGACGGCCGGCGCCGCGAGGCCGCGCGAAGCGACTGGCACGACCCGTGAGTGCTCTGAGAGGACAACCGCTTTTTTGACCGGCGATTCGAAAACGGAGTAGCGCTAGGGCGAGGCGTGCTCCAGACGAAGTGATTCGCCGCACGCCGGGAGGTCCAGATGCCCCGAGCCACGATGCTCGCGCGGTGGCTCGTCTTCGGAGCCGCCGGCGCGATGGCGATCTTTTGCGCTTCGAGTCCCGGTCACGCGCAGCGCCGCGGGAGAGCGAGCGCGGTGCGCGTCGCGGTCGGCGAGACCGCCGGCTCGGAGGGTGACGCGCAGCAAGCGGCGGCCCTGGCCGGCGCGATCAGCGCCGCGCTCGACCACGCGCCCGACGTGCGGCTGACCTCGGCGCGGCGAGCCCAGCTCGTCGTCCGCGGCTCGGTGGTCCGGCTCGAGCGCACCCGCGTCGCCGAGGGCTTCGAGGTGCGCTGCGAGGTCTCGCTCATCGTGGCCGACGCGCGGGGCGGCTCCGTCCGCGCGATGCTGCGAGGGCGCGCCGGGGCGCGGGGCGGACAGGACGTCGCGCGGCTCCGCGCCAACGCGCTCCAGGCGGCGGTCCGAGGCGCGCTCCGGCCGCTCGGAGCCCACGGACGCGCCCTGGCGCGAGGCCACTGAGCTCGGAGATAGAGATATCGCCATACCCCTTGTGAGGCTGCTCACGAACCGGCATTCTGGGCTCATATCGAGCTTGGATGGAGGTTCTGATGAGAGCTTTGCTTGGATTGGGTGGTCTGTTCTTCATATCTCTATTCGTCGTCGGCTGTGACGGCGAGAGCACGCCGACGGACGGGTCGATGCCGCCGCGGGATGGCGGCGGCGACCTCGACGGCGGCGGCGCGGGCGACGGCGGCGGAGACCCCGACGGTGGGGGCGGCGCCGACGCGGGCGACGCGGGCGGCGGAGGTGACGGCGGGGTCGCGGTCTGCGGCGACAGGGTGATCACCGCGCCCGAGGAGTGCGACGACGGAAACACCGCGGCCGGCGACGGCTGCGACGACACCTGCCGCGTCGAGACGTCGATGACCTGCGGCGACGGCAACCTCGATCGAGGCGCCGGCGAGCAGTGCGACGACGGCAACACCGCCGACGGCGACGGATGCAGCGCGCGCTGCCTCATCGAGGCGCCTCCGTCCTGCGGCGACGGCATGCTGGACCTCGCCGACGGCGAGGAGTGCGACGACGGCAACACCGCGCCGGGCGACGGCTGCGACGGCAGCTGCCAGCTCGAGCCCATCGGCGCGTTCTGCGGCGACGGCATGCTCGACGCGGGCGAGGTGTGCGACGACGGCAACACCACCAACGGCGACGGATGCAACCCGACGTGCAATCTCACGGGCACGGTGACGACCTTCGTCGGCATGCCGGGCGTGGGCGGGCGCGTGGACGGGGTGGGCGCCGCGGCGCGCCTCCGCGGCGCGGGCACCGTCGCGACCGACGCCACGCACCTCTGGTTCGCGGAGAGCGGTGACCGCTCCACGCCGGGCGCGCTCCGGCGGATCGAGATCGCCACCGGCGACGTCGTCACCGTGGCGACCCTGGCCGGCCCCGCGGCCGAGGGCATCGCGACCGACGGCGCCGGGCGCGTGTGGGTGGCCGGCAACGACGGCGTCGGCCCCGCCATCTACGAGTTCGACACCACCGGCGCGCCGCCCTTCGCCGGCACGCGCGTCGCGGGCAGCGCGCCCTGCGGCAACCGCGGCTGCTACGCGGACGGCGCCCTCGGCGCGCACACCTTCGGCGGCGTCCGGGGGCTGACCTGGTACCGCGGCTCGCTCTGGATCGTCGACCCGGCGGCGGGCACGATCCGCACGCTCGACCCGGCGGCGGGCACCGTGCTCACCGTGGCGGGCGGGCCCTTCCAGAACATGATCGTCGACGGCGCGGGCTCGTCCGCGCGCTTCGAGTCGCCGCGCTACATCGTCAGCGACAACTCCGGCACGCTCTACATCTCGGAGACCAACGGGAACGTGATCCGGGCGCTCAACGCGACCACGACCGCGGTCACCACGTTCGCCGGCGTGGCGGGCATGGCGGGGCACGTCGACGGCGTGGGCGCGGCCGCGCGCATCCATCGCCCGCGGGGCATCACCGCGGACGGCGCGAGCCTCTACTTCGTCGAGTTCAACCGGCACACCGTGCGGCAAGGCGTGTTCTCCACCGCGGAGATCAGCACCCTCGCCGGCCCGGCCGCGGGCACGATGACCGGAAGCCACATGGACGGCGTCGGCAACGCGGCGCAGTTCAATCTGCCGTTCAGCGTCGCCTATCACTTCCCGTCCCGGTCGCTCTTCGTGGTCGACGGCGGCAACAACGTGATCCGGCGCATCCAGTAAAGTTCTCCCCGCGCGCGCGGCCCGGTACGCTAGTCACCCGGAACAGCGATTCATGACAAAACCCCTCGGCCCTCGACGCGCGACTCGGCGTCACTCCTCCTCGAAATACTCGAGGTATTCCTCGTCGTCGTTCCTTGATTCGCGCGCCGATGGCTCGCGGGGTTTTGCCAAT
>JAVJQK010000012.1 GCA_040218145.1 Sandaracinaceae bacterium
CTACCCGTTCGACATCCCGGCGGTGCGCGACCTCGAGACCCTCGACCTCGACCCGGGGGTGACGTTCTTCATCGGCGAGAACGGGAGCGGCAAGTCCACGCTCCTCGAGGCCATCGCGATCATCCTCGGCCTCAACCCCGAAGGCGGAAGCCAGAACTTCACGCTCGCCGAGCGTCCCAGCGAGTCCGAGCTGCATCGCTACCTGACGCCCATCCGCTCGCATCGGCGGCCGCGGCGGCGCTTCTTCCTGCGCGCGGAGAGCCTCTTCAACGTCGCCACCGAGGTGGAGCGGCTCGGGCTGATAGGGGACATGGCGCTCGGCTGGGAGGCGCTCCACGAGCGCTCGCATGGCGAGGCCTTCCTCTGGCTCCTCCGCGATCGCTTCCTGCCCGGCGGCCTCTACCTCCTCGACGAGCCCGAGGCCGCGCTCTCGCCCAAGCGTCAACTCGCCATGCTCACCCGCATGCACGACCTGGTGAACGGCGGCTCGCAGCTCCTCATCGCGACCCACTCCCCCATCCTCATGGCCTACCCCGGCGCCTGCATCTACGAGCTCGACGAGGAGGGCCTGAAGCGCGTCCGCTACGAGGACACCGAGCACGTGCAGATCACGCGCGACTTCCTCGCCCAACCAGCCCGCTTCCTGAAGCACCTCCTGGACGACGGAAGTGGGCGGTGAACGACGTCGGGGCCGAGGCCCGACCTCAGAAGCGCGCTCCGCCTTCGAGGGCGAGCGACCAGACCCCGCCGGCGTCGAAGGAGAAGCCGAGCGGGTCGATCACGTTGAGGGTGAAACGCGGACCGACGTAGCCGCCCTCGAAGTCGAGGTGTGCGTAGGGCGCGATGGAGAGCGCGCTGTTCGAGAGGTCGGTCTCGAGCATCGCGAGGTGGGAGAAGCCGATCTCGCCCCCCAGGGTCACGAGGGGATGCGGCTGACCCTGGATGTGGCCGCGCAGCTGAAAGCTGAACCAGTCGGGCTGCTGGGTGCGCCCGCGATCCACCCCGAGGATGCCGCCGATCGAGAGCGCACCGCCGAGCTGGACCTGCTCTCCCGCGTAGGTCACCCGCCCCTCGGCCGTCACGGCGGCCGTGCTGTAGATCCATCGCCACGGATCCCGCCACGCGCTCATCCCGTTGGCGGCCGCGTAGGCGGCGGCGGCGACCACGTCGCGATCATCGTCGAACGCCGCGGTGAGCGGCAGCGCGAGGCCCACCCCGCCGCTGACACGCACCTCGCCCAGCCGCGCCCCGGCCCGCACCTGCGCGTGGGGATTGCCCACGCGAAACGCGGCCCCTCGCCCTCCGTCGACTCCCAGCGCCGCGGCGCTCAGCGCCACGTCCAGGTCGACGAAGGCCTCGCCCGGCCCACCGTCGAGGAGGCCGAAGCGCCCCTCGATCTCGAGGGTGGCGGCGGTGAGCCGGTCCTCTCGCGCGGGCTCGGCCGTGTAGAAGCCGACGCGGCCTCGCAGCTCGTGGCGCGACACGTCCGGCGCGAGCGGCGTGGGGGATTGCGCGATGGCCGGCGCAAGGGGTGGCGCCCCGATCGGCGCGCTCGAGGGCGGATCCAGCGGGCGGAGCGCCGTCTGGACCACGACCAATCCCCTCGAGACGTCCACCGTGAGGTCCGAGGGCTGGTAGCCGTCGCGGGAGACGGTGAGCCTGAGTCCGTCGCGCGCGACCTCCTCCGACACCTCCAGCTGCGTGTCGATCGGCGTGACGCCCAGCACGCGCCCGGCCGCGATGACGCGAGCGCCGCTGGGCTCCGAGGCCACGGCCAGCGCGATCACACGTGGGTCCTGGGCCACGGCACCCGGCGTGGCCCCGAGGAGCGACGCGAGAGAGACGACGGTCGCGGCGAGCGCGCGACTCGCCCCTCGGCCCGGCTTCGAACTGGCTTGGCTCATGACTTCCTCCCGAGCCGGCGGAGGAGGTCTCCGCGCGGCGGGAGGGATCTACGAGGCGGCCGAGGGACGGGCCGCTAAAAGAGGCTAAAAGGTGAGGCTCAGCCCTCTTCGCGCAGGCCGAGCTCCTTCATCTTCGTCTGCAGGCTCTTGCGGGAGATCTTCAAGAGCCGCGCGGTGTGCGTCACGTTGCCGCCCGTCTGGCTGAGGGCGCGCACGATCAGCTCGCGCTCCACCTTGCTCGCCGCCTCGCGCACCGCCTCCTTGAGGCCGGGCGTGGGGCGGTCGCCGGGCGGCTGCTCGGTCTTCGGCGGCGCGACGCTCGCCGAGCCCGCCACCTCGGCCCGCACCTCGGCCGGCAGATCCCCGACCTCGATCTGGCCACCCTCCGAGAACAGGATGCAACGCTCGATGACGTTCTCGAGCTCGCGGATGTTGCCCGGCCACGGATGGGAGAGCAGCCGGTGCATGGCCGCGTCGCTGGCCCCGACCACTTCCTTCTTGAGCTTCTCGCGGAAGCGCTTCACGAAGTGCTCGATGAGGAGCGGGATGTCGCTCGTGCGCTCGCGCAGCGGCGGGAGGCGGACCTGCACGACGTTGAGCCGGTAGTAGAGGTCCTCGCGGAAGCGCCCCTGCTTGATCTCCTGCGCGAGGTCGCGGTTGGTCGCCGCGACGAGCCGGACGTCGACCTCGATGGTCTTGATGCCGCCGACCCGCTCGAACTCCTGCTCCTGGATCGCGCGCAGGAGCTTGACCTGCATGTTGACCGGGATCTCGCCGATCTCGTCCAGGAAGAGCGTGCCGCCGTGGGCGAGCTCGAAGCGGCCCGGCTTGCTCGTGACCGCGCCGGTGAAGGCGCCCTTCTCGTAGCCGAAGAGCTCGCTCTCGATGAGATCGCGCGGGATCGCGGCGCAGTTGACCCGGATGAAGGGCTTGTCCTTGCGGCTGCTGTTCTCGTGCAGCGCGCGCGCGATCAGCTCCTTGCCCGTCCCGCTCTCGCCGGTCAGCAGGACCGTGCTCGGCGTGTCCGCGACCTTCTCGATGATGTTGTAGACTTCGGCCATCGGCGGCGACTGGCCGATCAACCGGTAGCGCCCCGGCTCGCTCGGCTCGGGCGCCACCTCGCGCTGGGTCAGCTCGCGCGTCCTGGCCGCCTTGCCGACCACGTTGCGCAGCTCGCTCTGCTCGAACGGCTTGGTGATGTAGTCGAACGCGCCGAGCTTGAGCGCCTCGACCGCCGTGTCGACGGTGCCGTGCGCGGTGATGATGATCACCGGGATGTCGGGCAGCTCGCGCACCACCTGCTTGAGGAGGGTCATGCCGTCCACCTTTGGCATGCGGAGATCGCTGATGATCACGTCGACGTGGTGCTCCTCGAGCGCGTCGAGGGCCTGCTGGCCGTCCTCGACCGCGATGACGTCGTAGCCGTCGCGCTTCAGCTGCGCCTCGAGCACACGGCGGAGGTTGAGCTCGTCGTCGGCGACCAGGATCTGCTTCTTGTCGTCGCTCAAAGGATCTCCCAGGCGCCGCCGTTCATCGGGGCTGACAGCGCTCGCCCGAGGTCGTAGCAGGATCGTCGCCGTCGAGCCCGGAGCAGAGGAACACGTAGGCCGCGTCGCGCCCCGGCGCGCCGGCCGCGACCTCGAAGCGCGGCGCCACCCCGGGCACGGGGACCGAGGGCGCGAGCGCGAGCGACCAGCCGAGGCCGTCGCCGGTGTTCGGCCGCGGGTGACGCAGCACGACCACGTCGTCGGTCAGGTCGGTCAGGGCCGCCGACCCGCGAAAGACCCAGATGGCCCCCGCGCCGCCGACGCCGTCCACGTCCGCCCCGCGCGCGCCGACGACCAGCTCGCCGCGCCCGTCGCCGTCGAGATCGCCCACGTCCATCGCCGCGCCGAAGACCGACGCGTCGTCGCACGTGGCGCCGCGCTGCTCGCTCGGGCAGCTCAGCTCCACCGCCACCGGCCACGAGCTGTCGCAGGTGCCGGCCGCGGGCATCGCCGCGCCGTCGTACACGCGGACCGCACTCAGGCGCGCGCCGGCAGACCCGCTCGTGATGGGCCCGCTCGAGATCGCCAGGTCGAGCGCGCCGTCGCCGTTCAGATCCCCGATCGCGAGCGACTCGCCCCACGCCTGCGCGGTGTCGTCGAGGCAGTCGCGCACGCTGACCACGGGCGCCCCGCCGCTCGTGTCGACCGTCGCGACGACCACCCGCTTGGTCCCGCCCGCCGACGCGGTCGCGGCGACCAGGACGGTGTCGGCGTCGATCGCGCGGACCGCGACCGCCCGGCCGAGCTCGGCCCCCGCGCCCGCGCCGCCCGAGAGATCCAGCTCCACCGGCCCGCCCGTCTCCGGGAGCCGATAGACCGCGCCCATGCCGCCGCTCGCTCCGGGCGCGCCGATCACCGCCACCCCGAACGCGTGGGGCGCGCGGAGCGACGCGGCCGAGAAGCCGAAGCGCTGCCCGCCGGGCCCCGTCACGACGCTGGAGAGCGTCGCGTCGTCCTCGCAGCGCAGCGCGATCTCCCCGGACTCGGGCGCGATCGCGCCCACGCAGAGCTCGCGCCCCCCGTAGCGCGGCAGCCCGAGCAGGGTCACCCCGGCGCCCGCGCTGCACGGCGCGTCCTCGTCGCAGCCGTCGAGGATGGCGCCGTCCAGGCGGAGCTCCTCGCCGATGAAGACCGGAAAGCTCGTGAACGGGCTGTCCGGCCCCGCGCTCGCCGCCACGCGCGAGCCGAAGGTGCCGGCGCGGGTCCCACCGAAGGCGACGACCTCCTCGCCGAAGCCCGCCTTGGGGTAGTCGCCGGCGGGCGTGAGCGCGACGACCTGCGCCTCGCCGCGCAGATCCTCGAACTCGGTCGGGATGCAGCCGTACGCCGCGAGGGCGAAGAGGCTCACGATGGCCAGCCTGCGCATCAGAACCTCCCCACGAAGCCGAGGCTCGCGCCGCCGTTGACCGGGTCGACCATCGGGGCGAAGGCCCAGTCCCGCGCCTCTCGCACCGAGCCCTCGCTCGGAGGCAGGGGGTCGTGCACGAAGTAGTAGAGCGCGAGCCCGCCGAGGATCACGCTCAGCCCGAAGGCGACGTCGGCGCCGATGTAGAGGAAGAGCCCCTGGTCGATGCGCGGGTCGTCGCTCGTCAGCCGCCCCGCGTCTTGCTCCGCGCGCAGGCCGCTCATGAAGTCGTTCCCGATCAGGGCGAGCGTCACGCCGCCGCCGATGAAGAGCGCGGTGAAGACGGTGGTGACCCACGCGCTGCCGCGATCGACCCCGGGCCGGAGCCGCACGCGCATCGGCGTCAGCTGCCCGTTCCGGATCGTCACCTGCTGCTCGAACGCCTTCATGCCGTCCGACTCCACGCGCACGCGGTGCGGCCCCGCGGAGACCTGCCCCTCGAAGGGCACGACGCCGACCTGCACGTCGTCGACGATCACGCGCGCGCCCTCGATGTTGGCCACCACCCGCAGCCGCCCGAAGTCGACCCGCGTCAGGTCGAGGCGCACCGTGAGGTCCTCGCCGATGCCGACCTCGACCTCGCTCTGCTCCATCTGGTAGCCGGGCCGCTCGACCCAGATCTGGTGGGTGCCGATGGGGATGGGCGTCTCGAAGGGCGTCTGGCCGCGCGGGCCCTGCTCGCGGTCGTCGAGGAAGACCTGCGCGCCCGCCACGTTGCTCTGCACCCGGAGGTAGCCGAGGAACTGCCCCTGGCTCATCTCCACGATCACCACGTAGACCTTGCCCGGGTCGATGCGCACGTCCTGCTCGACGGTCTGGAAGTCGGGGTGCTCGACGATGACGTGGTAGCGGCCCTCGTCCAGCGTCTGCGCGAAAGGCGTGGGCCCGCTCGCCACCTCGCGGTCACCGTCCATCACGCGGATGGTCGCGCCGGCCGGGTTGGTCCGGACGGAGAGCAGGGACTTGAAGTCCTCGAGCGACTCGGGAGGGGCTGTCTCGGGAGGGGCTGCCTCGGGTTGGGCTGCCTCGGGCTGGGCGACTTCCGGCTGGGCGCCTTCGGGCTGGGCAGGCCCCTCGGCCGTCGCCTCGCCTTCGGGCGGCGTGCCCTCTCCCTCGGGCGGGGCCTGCGCGGCCGCCTCGCTCGCCGCGGCCGCCGCGCGCAGCTCCGCGATCCGCGCCCGGACCGCGTCGGCGTCCGCGCTGCTCGGATCGGTCGAGAGGTAGCGCTCGAAGTAGCTCGCGGCGCGCGCCGGCTGGCCCGCCCGCTCGAGCGCGACCCCCGCGTTGTAGAGGAACGCGCTGAAGGGCTGCGCGTCGTAGGCGGCGTCGAACTCCGCCGCCGCCTCCTCGAAGCGCGCTTGCAGGTAGAGGGCCTGGCCCCGCTCCATGTGCTGGCGCGCCAGCTCGATGGCCGAGCCGGCTTCGTCGGACTGGGCCCACGCAGGCGACGCCAGGAGCAGCGCCCCGAAGACCACGATCAAGCCTCGCATCGCGTCTCTCCCCTCCCCCCGACTCTATCGCAAAGCCGGGAGCGAGCGGGGATCGACGGTCGCTCAGTAGACGAACGGCACGATGCGGTGCGGGACGCGCCGGCAGTACTCGTCCCAGTCGTCGCCGTACTTCTCCTTGCAGAGCTGGTGGTCCCGGCGCTCGCGGTTGATGAGCAGGGGCGCGAAGTAGATGAAGTAGAAGTAGGGCACCACGCTGCCGAAGCCGCAGGCGAGGCACCACGCGAGCGCCATCATCAGGTCGCCCAGGTAGTTGGTGTGCCGCGCCAGGCCCCACCAGCCGCTGACCAGGAGCGACGTGCCGCGCTTGGTCTCGAGCACCTTCGGCGGCTTGCCCCACACGTTCTGGCTGGGGTCCCGGCGGAAGCGCTGCTTCTGCAGGTTCGAGTCCCGGAAGATCACGTAGCCCGTGAAGTTCAGGGCCAGCAGCCCGACGATGGCCCAGACCGGCAGGTCGCTCGGCTGCGCGAGCAAGTACTGTTGCTGGAGCGTGAAGTTGAAGGGGATCCACACGAGGAACGCGTGGGTGAGCATGAACCCGTAGTTCTCGTAGATGATGTCGAGCATCGAGAGCAGGTTCGACTCGAAGACGAAGAAGTCGGTGATGTAGAGCAGCTGGCAGACCGTCACCACGATCATCGCGCTCGAGATGGCGCCGGTCCGCTCGAGCTCCGCGGCGGGCATCAGCACCGCGAGCGCGCCCCACGAGCCCATGCCCACGTGCGACTCGAAGAAGAACTTCAGGTCGAACAGGCCGAAGCGCGGGTTGAGCACCGTGCCCATGTAGAAGTCGTAGACGACGTTCCCGCTCGAGCGCTCGAGCGGCCCGCGCTGACGGCCCCAGACGTAGAACCACACCGCCAGCGCCACCGCGCCGAGGGTCGCGAGGGTCAGCAGCGCGCCGAGCTCCGCCAGCACCGAACTCGCCGAGAGCACCCCGGTCGCGAGCAGCCCGACGAGGAGCGCGATGGACACCACGAACGACGAGAGCCCGTTCAGCTTGTACTGGAGCCGCTCCCCGTTGGGCAGGAGCGCGCCCGTCACGACCTTGCCGGGGCAGACGAGCTGCAAGACGACGTGCAGGGCGAGCCAGGCGCCGAGCATGCCCGCCGCGCGCCAGGTCGGCGCGGGCACCATCGCCCCGAGCTCGGCCAGCGAGGTGGGCAGCCAGAGCGAGCCCTCGTGCAGGCTCACGCACGACCAGAGGTAGAAGGACACGACCGGCATCACCACGGTCAGCGCGAGGGCGCCGACGGGGCCGCCGAAGTGGTCCGCGGGGACGCGCTCCTGGGTCTGGTTCGCGAGGGGCTCGGTGCTGCTCTGGGTCGTCACGGCGCGGCACCATAGCGGCCACCTCCTGCGCTGACCATCGATTCGAGCCCCGGTCGTGGTCTCAGAAAGGCCTCTCCATGCTGCCTCGGCACTTCGGGCACTTCCCCCATCGCGGCCGACCGATGAAGTCGCAGGACGTACAGGTCTCGTCGCGCCCTCGGAGGAGCACCCAGACGGAGCCGAGCAGATCCCGCGCCCAGAGCCACACCGCGCCGAGGGCGAAGAGGGCGACGAGCAGGATCAGGCCCGCGCCATCCCCCTCGGGCAGCTGGATCCAGGATCCCTCCTCCGAGGAGGAGCCGCCCGTGTCCGATGGCGCCGCGGGCGCGTCGAAGCGCGCGCCTCCGTAGCTGCCGCCGGTCTCCTGCGCGCTCGCGCCGTCGGTCGACCCGAAGAGGAGCCCGACGGTCACGACCCACGGCGCCAGGAAGCGCCAGCCCTCGCGCGGGCTCACGGCCGCACGCTCACGGCCGCAGGGTGACGGTCGAGCCGCTGTTCGAGTAGCCGGCCGCGCCGCAGCCGCCGCCGACCTCGCGCGTCGTGTGGTAGCGCAGCGTGTAGGTCGGGCCGCTGACGGCGGGGAACGTGAAGCTCCGCGTGATGTTCATCGTGCCGCCCGGGATCGAGAAGCTGCCCACCGCCACCCCGTTGAGGCGCAGCTCCACGTCCTGCGTGTCGCAGGTCAGCCCGTTGTGGTCGAGGCTCAGCGAGATGTCGGCCGAGCTCGCCGAGGGCAGGCTCGTGCCGCGGGTGCCCTCCACGTGGTCGCCCGCGCGCCAGAAGTAGGCGCCGCCGCCCGCGCCCACCCGGGTGTCGCCCGCGCTCGGGAAGTCGACCGTGACCTCCGCGCAGGGCCCGGTCGTGATCCGCGTGCCCGCGCAGCTGCCTCCGCCGCACGCGTCGCCGTTCGTGCACATGTCGCCGTCGTCGCAGCTCGTTCCGTCCGCCACGGGCATCGCGGCGCAGCGGCCGGAGGCGTCACAGAAGCCGACGTTGCACGCGTCGGTGAGCCCCGAGCAGTCGAGCGGCGTGGCCGCGCAGGTCCCGCCCGCGCACGCGTCGCCGCTCGTGCACGGATCGCCGTCGTCGCAGGCCGTTCCGTCGGCCACGGGCACCATCGTGCACATCCCGGTGGCGGGATCACAGGAGCCCGCGTTGCAGCCCCCGCTCGACGCGCTGCAGTCCACGGGGGTCGAGATGCAGGCGCCGCCGATGCAGGTGTCGCCCTCCGTGCAGAGGTCACCGTCGTCGCAGCGATCGCCGTCCCCGAGCACCGTCGCCTCGCACGCCCCGGTGGCGGGGTTGCAGACGCCCACCTCGCAGGGCGCGTCCATGGCCGAGCAGTCGAGCGGAGCCCCCGCGCAGGTCCCGGCCGCGCACGCGTCGTCCATCGTGCACGCGTCGCCGTCATCGCACGCCGTGCCGTCCGCGCGGGGCGTCGGCGCGCAGGCGCCCGTGGCCGGATCGCAGGCGCCGACGGTGCAGACGTCGTCCAGATGAGCACAGTCCACGCCGAGGCAGCGCTCGCCGGGGCCCGCGTCAGCCGTGGCGTCGATCGCCCCGTCGGTGGGCCCTGGCCCGGTCCCCGCGTCGCCGATCGTCCCTCCGCTCGCGCACGCCGTGAGGCAGAGCGCGAGCAGTCCCCATGCCCTCGAAGTCATGAAGCCACCCTACGCGGCGCCCCTGCGAGGCACAACGCCGCTGCTTTTCACCGTAACGGCTCCCGGTCTGGCCTCTACGCGCTACACCGAGGAGAGATGAGCGAACCGTCCACATGGCGCCGAAGTCTGCGCGCCGCCTGGCCCTGGCTGCTCGTGGCCGGCGCGATCGGCCTGTGGACCTTCGGCGGCTCTGGCGGCCCGGCCATCGACGAGGGAGCGCCCGCCCCGCCGCTCACCGCGCCTTGGACCGCCGAGGGGCAGTTCGACCTCGGCGCGCGCGAGGGACAGGTCACGGTGCTCGCCTTCTGGGCCACGTGGTGCGGCGCCTGCCGCCACGAGGGGCCCACCCTCTCCCGGGTGCACGAGCGCCTCGCGCCCCACGGCGACGCGGTGGTCGGGGTCTCGGTCGACGAGTTGCCCCTCGAGGCCGTGCACGCGCGCGCTCGGCGCTACGGGATGGACTACCCCATCGCGCTGGCCACCCGCGCCGACAGCGAGCGCTTCCGCGTGGCGCTGCTCCCGACGATCTACGTGGTCGGCCCCGACGGGCGGATCGCCGCCTCGTTCACGGGGGCGGTCGGCGAGCGACGCATCATGGAGGCGGTCGAGCGCGCCCGGCGGCGCGACGCGAAGTAGCGGACCTCAGGCGATCAGCTTACCCGGGTTCATGATGCCCTCGGGGTCGAGCGCCGCCTTGGTGGCCGTGAGCACCGTCATGCCCAGCTCCCCCTTCTCGGCCGGGAGCCAGTCCGCGTGGTCGACCCCGACCCCGTGGTGATGGCTGATCGTGCCGCCGTTCTCGCTGATGGCGCGGCTCGCCGCCTCCTTGATGCGCCGCCACTGCCCGATCTCGTCGTCGAGGTCGCGGCTGAAGAGGAACGTGAAGTAGAGGCTCGTGCCCGAGAGGTACGTGTGGCTGATGTGGGCGAGCACCTGGCCGCGGTGGCCGCCGTCGGTGATCGCGCCGAGGATGGCGCCGCGCACCGCCCCGTAGAGGCGCGGCACGTTCGCCCACGTGGTCGACGTCTCGAGCGTGTCGATGCCCACCCCGTGGTCGAGGAGCGGGTCGCGGAAGTACGGCATCGAGAAGCGGTTCTCGTACCAGCTGTTGCCCGGCCCGCGCCCGACGAAGAGCCCGCCGCGGCGGGTGGCGATGGCGAACGCGTGCCGCCAGCTCATGCGCACGATGGACGCGGGGCCCTCGAAGCCGACCATCAGCACGCAGGGCGCGTCGAAGCCGACCTTGCCGAGCGCGCTCAGCGCGAGGTCCTGCGCCTTCGACGGCTTCAAGACCGCCTTGAACTGCCCGTAGAAGTGGGTCTCGGCCACGTCGCTCAGCCGGAGGGTCGAGACAGGCAACTCGGCTTGCGTGATCGCGCGCACGGCCTCGCTGCCGCTCTCCCAGTCGCGGAAGAGGAACGAGACGAAGTCGCGCGCCTCGGCCTGCTCGTGGATCTTGACCGTGGCCTCCGTGATGACGCCGAGCGCGCCCTCGGAGCCGGCGATGACCTGGTTGAGGTCCGGGCCCGCCGCGGACGCGGGGAACGGCTTGGTCTTCCACTCGCCCTTCGGCGTGGCCACGCGCGCCGCCACGAGCTGCTTGGCCGCCCCGCCGTAGCGGTTGGACTGCTGCCCGGCGCCTCGCGCCGCGATCCAGCCGCCCAGGGTGGAGAACTCGAAGGACTGCGGGAAGTGCCCGAGCGTGTAGCCGCGCGCGCCGAGGATCTCCTCGAGCTCGGGGCCGTAGATGCCCGCCTCGAAGGTCGCGGTGAGGCTCTTCTCGTCGAGATCGAGCAGGCGGTGCATGCGCGTCGTGTCGAGGGTCAGGACGCCCGCCTGGCCGCCGTCCTTGCGGGCCTCCACGCCGCCCACCACGCTCGAGCCGCCGCCGAAGGGCACCACCGCCACGCGCTGCTCGGCGCAGTAGGCGAGGATCTGCAGCACCTCGTCGTGGCTCTCCGGATAGATGACCGCGTCCGGGGCCTCCGTGATCTCGCCCGAGCGGATCCGCACGAGATCGAAGTAGCTCTTGCCCACCGCGTGAAAGGCGCGCTCGTAGGCGTCGGTCTTCACGCGATGCTCGTCGGTGATGGCCCGCAGCTCGCCGACCACCTCGTCGCGCAGCTCCACGCCCGGGAGGCGCACCGCGTCGAGGTCCTTGGGCGGCGTCCGGGGCAGCGTGCTGACCCCGAGGGCGTCCTCGACGAAGCGCCACACCTCGGCGTCGCGCCCGTGGAGATCGAAGGTCTGGGCCCGGAGACCCCACCCATTGAAACGAAGCGCGTCGCGGCGATATCGCATGAGGAGGCGAGCCTGCACTGGCCGGATGCCCTGGGCAACCGGCGTCTTGACTGACATTCTCTGCGCCCTACAGTCTTCGCGCCCATGCCTGCGTCCTGACCTGGGGGCGCGTTCGACCCGAACCGGTTAGCCTGAACGGGTCAGGATTTTCGTGGACGGCCTCCACGCTCAAACCAAGGGTTCCGCTCGAAAGAGGTGGTAGGAACCCATGACCTTGGCACTCATGACCGACCTGAACCGAGAGCCCACCGTCGACCGTTACGCCGAGGCGGACGTGCCGACCGAGTACGGCCTGTTCAAGCTGATCGTCTACCGCGAGCGGGGCACCAAAGACCTCGTCGAGCATGTGGCAGTGGTGAAAGGCGACGTCGCCGGCAAGCACGGCGTGCACATCCGCGTCCACTCCGAGTGCCTCACCGGCGAGGTCCTGCACTCCCTGAAGTGCGACTGCCGCGAGCAGCTCGACTTCGGCCTGCGCCACATCAGCGACGAGGACCACGGCGCCGTGCTCTACCTCCGCCAGGAGGGCCGCGGCATCGGGCTCGGCAACAAGATCAAGGCGTACGCGCTGCAGCAGCGCGGCATCGACACCGTCGACGCCAACCGCATGCTCGGCTTCGACGACGACCTGCGCCGCTACCAGGTCGCGACCGACATGCTCCAGGACCTCGCGGTCGAGTCGGTGGTGCTGCTCACCAACAACCCCGCCAAGGTCGACGCGCTCCGCGACGACGGCGTCAAGGTGAGCGGCCGGCTCCCCGTCCACATCGAGCCGAACGAGCACAGCCGCGACTACCTGCTGACCAAGCGCGCCCGCATGGGCCACATGCTCGGCAACCTCGGCGAGCTGCTCCTCGACGCCGAGTAGCCCCGACCCGCAGCGAGTAGACTGGGGGCGTGCGCGTCCTCCCCCGCTGGGTCTTCTTCGCCGCGCTCGCGTCGAGCCCGTGGCTGGGCTGCTTGCCCGGGGAGCCGGCCGAGCAGGCCGCGCGCGCGTCCATTCGTGACGGAGTCGACGACCCCGGCGACCCCGCCGTCGTCGCCATCGTCGACGAGATCGGCGCCCTGCGCTGCACGGGCACCGTCGTCCAGGAGCGCGTCGTGTTGACGGCCGCCCACTGCGTGCCCGCGGATCCCGCGTCGCGCTTCGTCGTCTTCGGCCCGTTCGTCGAGGGTGATCCGGTCGCGCTGCTCGACGCCGTCGCGCACCCGGGCTGGAGTGGCGACGCCGACGGCGACGTGGGGCTCCTGCTCCTGGCCGAGCCCGCCGCCGCCGCGCCGGTCCCGCTCGCGCTCGACGGCGCGCTCGTCGCCGCTCCGCCCGTCTCGGTGCGCCTGGTCGGCTACGGGCTCACCGCGGCGGGCGCGGGCGACGACGACCGAAAGCGCGAGGGCCGCGCGGTGACGACCGAGGTCAGCCCGGGGCACGTCGTGCTCGGCCCCGACCCTTCCCTCGCGTGCAACGGCGACTCGGGCGGCCCCGTCCTGGTGACCACGGCCGAGGGCGAAGCGGTGGCGGCGGTGATCAGCCGCGGCGACGCGGCGTGCAGCACGCGGAGCCGCGCCGCGCGCCTCGACGCGAGCTTCGAGGGCTTCCTGCGGCCCACGCTCGAGGGCTGGGCCGCCGCGGCGCGCGCCACGGGAGACGCCTGCCTCTACCCGGAGCACTGCGCCGACGGCGTCTGCGTGGAGGCGCCCGACGAGCCGCGCCTCCGCTACTGCGACGCGCCGTGCGAGGCCGACCCCGACTGCCCCGACGCCATGCGCTGCGCAGCGGGTCGCTGCGGCTACCCGACGCCGAGCCCCGGCGCGTTCGGCGGGGCCTGCGCCGTCGACGACGACTGCCTCGAGGGCGAGTGCCTGCGCGAGGACCGGATCTGCAGCGCCCGCTGCGTGACCGGCCGCGGCGACTGCCCGCGCGGCGCCACGTGCGCACACCTCGGCGGCATCGACTTCTTCTGCGTCCCGGATCCTGCGCCCTCCGGCTGCGCGGTCGGCGTGGAAACGCGAACGCGCCCACCGGCCTGGCCGATGGGCGCGCTGCCGCTCGTCTGGCTCCTCTTCAGAAGGCCTTGGGCGAGGCGTCGAGCGCGACCTCCTCGGGGCTCGGCAGATCGGTCTTCACCTCGACCGTCTTCTGCCCCCACCGCGTGCGACCGGTGATCTGCATCATCACGAAGAGCGTCAGGATGGCGCCGATGGTGATGGCGAGGCCGGTGAAGCCCTCCCACATGAACGTGTAGGAGAAGAGCACGAGGTAGAGCAGCTGGCTGATCCCGATGTGCTGCAGGGCGAAGCGCCACCCCGTGAAGAGCCGCGCGTAGGTCGTGACCAGCACGAGCGAGACCCCGGCGCTGATGGCGAAGGACGCGCCGATCTCGAGGTGATCGACCAGGTAGGCGAAGAGCAGGTGGAAGGCGAAGAAGCTCGTGCCGAGGAAGAAGTAGTGCATCGGGTGCAGGTCCTTCTTGCGCGCCATCGCCAGGATGCCGACCACGAAGAAGAAGAAGAGCAGGCCGACGGGGGCGAAGAAGGTGATGCGCGCCGCGAGCGGGCCGGGGTTGACGCGGTTGGGCATCTCGACGCCGATCGGGCGGTTGGCGATCAGGCTCTCGAAGCTCCACACGCCGCGCCAGTGGCCGCCCTCGGTGCCGTGCTCGGTGGGGCTGAGCGTGTCCTCGGGGAAGTCGACCTCGTCGAAGTCCGTGGTGATGGCGAGCCGGAAGTTGCGGACCCGGGAGGTGCCCGCCGCCATGCGGTAGCGCCAGGTCTCGGTGCCGCGGCTCCGGTAGGTCACGCGATAGGTGCGCGACTCGCCCGGCGCGAGCTGCCCCGACCAGGTGGCCTGCTCCGCCGCGATCTCGAACTCGACGCTCTCCCCGCGCTCGTCCTCGACGCCGAAGCCGTCGTAGACCGCGTTCGGCACCCCGCCCGCGTACCCACTCCGGCTCGACGCGAGCCAGTCGGGATCGGCGGCCCGCGAGGAGAGCGGGAAGGCGAAGTGCACCGTGCGCGCCTCCTCCGTGTCGTTGCGGAAGGTGTAGCGGCCGTCGAGCTCGACCGTGTACGTCGGGTACCAGGAGAGCCCGCGGCGGCGGTGCTCGAGCGACAGATCGACGTCGATGTCGGTGCCGACCAGCTCGAGCGGCACGTGCGTCGTCTCGGGGCGCTGGGACTGGATCTGCTGCGTGGTCCCGTCGGGGTTGGTGACCGTGCGCTGCTCGTCGACGAGCCGGACGTCCTCATACGTGGCGCGCGGCTGCCCCTGCTCGGCCGGCGCCCCCCAGAGCTGGTGCACGTCCCCGTTGCCGGTCATCCCGGAGTCGTCCGAGCGGACCAGCAGGGTCGAGCCGAGCACCACCCACGCGAAGGTGCACCCGAGCCATACCGCGGCGATTCCGAAGAGTCTCTTCATGCGTCTCTGCCTCCCGATGTCCTTTGTACGCGGCGCAGGGCGCGACGTTCCGACGCGGGCGAGGAGAGACGATGGACCAATTGTGGCGAACTGATGGCGGCGAACTGATGGCGGCGGATCAGTGCAGCGCGCCCCCGTGCCCGCTGCTGCGAAGCTCCGCGAGCATGTCCACCAGCGCGTCGTGAACGCGCGCCAGCCGCACCTTGACGTCCACCGCCTCGAGCAGCTGCTGTCGCACCGCCGGCTCCGACACCAGCCGGTCGGCGATGCGATCGGCGAGGACGCCGGGCGGGGTGCTCGCCTCGATGCCGAGGTGGAAGTCCGGGTAACGCTCACGCACCAGCGCCACCACGGACGAGGCGGTCGCGATCACCGGCGTGGTCAGCTTCTGGATCGCGTCCGGGTGCGTCACGCGGTCGTCGAGCCGCACGGCCTTGGCGCGCCGGTAGGAGAGGCCCTCGGTCGGCAGCTCCTCGAGCTTCACGCGGCTCAGCCCGTGCAGGAGCAGATCGAAGCGTCCGTCGTCGCGGCGCTGCCAGTCGAGGATGCGCCCCGCGCCCGCGATCTCGTGGATCTCCGGGCTGCCCTCGTAGTCGTCCTCCCAGTCCCCGCGCAGGAGCGTGACGGCCATCGCCATCGGCCCCTTCGACACGCAGTCCTCCATCATCTCCCGGTACCGCTCCTCGAAGAGGTGCAGCGGGAGGGTGGAGCCCGGGAAGAAGACCACCCGGGGGAGCGGGAAGACCGGCAAGTCGGCGAGCTCCTGGTCGGTCAGGGGCTCCGTCTCTTCGGGGAGCTCGATCATCTCTACATGCCTCGGCCAGTGATTTGAATGGCGCTGAGCAGCTGTTGCTGGAGCGACGGATCGTGACTCATCGACCCCGCGAACGCGAGCGTCGTGGCCCGTGCCGCGTGGCGTCGATCCCCCCGCGCCGTCATGCACGTGGGAGCTAGGTCCACGACCGCGCCTGCGCCACGCGCGCCGAGGTGCTCGACGAGCGCCTCCGCGATGTCGCGTCCGAGGTCTTCTTGCAGGCGCAGCCGGCGGGAGAGCGCGTCGACGAGGCGACCGAGCGCCCCGAACCCGACCACGCGCTCTCCCGGGAAGTAGCCCACGTGCACGACCCCCGACGCCGGCATGAGGTGATGCGGACACATCGTCGCCGCCGCGAGGTCGGTCACGACCACCAGGCCGGGGGCGTCGGAGGCCGTCGCGTCCGAGAGGATGTGCGCGGGGTCGGCGGCGTAGCCGGAGAGCAGGTCGTCGGCCCACGCCTCGGCCACGCGACGCCCGGTCCCTTCGAGCTCCGGATCGTCCCCGACCGGCGCCCCGACGGCGCGCAAGAACGCTTCGATCGCGCGCGCGGCGCCCTCGAGATCGCGCTCGGCCACGTGGTGTGCCTACTCGCAGCCCCAGAGCAGGCGCATCGCCCGGGGCAGGTCGCCCCGGTTCATCACGTCGCAGTCGCAGCAGTTCTTGGGGAAGCTCCGCGACTCACACCCCTGGCACTCCTGGATGATGGCGACGGTCTGGGCGAGCTCCTCGCGCAGGCGACGGAGCACGGCGATCTTGCGCTGCATCTCGTCGATCTGCCCCTCGAGCACCTGCTGCATGGCGAGGCTCGCCTTCTCGGGGGAGGGGTGCTCTCGCTTCAGCTCGAAGAGGGCGCGGATGTCGTTGAGCGAGAGCCCCGCCTCGCGCAGGTCCATGATGAGCTGGAGCTTCGCGAGGTTGTCCTTGCCGAAGAGCCGGTGGCCCCCTTCACTCCGCGTCTCGGGACAGAGGACGCCCGCCTCTTCGTAGAAGCGAACGGTCCGAACGGTGGTGTCACAGGCCCGGGCGAGGTCGCCGGTCGTGAGATGACGCAGCCTGTCGCAGGAGACCTCGGGGCCGCTCGACGGGTCGTCGTCGA
This sequence comes from Sandaracinaceae bacterium, assembly GCA_040218145.1. Taxonomy (GTDB): domain Bacteria; phylum Myxococcota_A; class Polyangia; order Polyangiales; family Sandaracinaceae; genus JAVJQK01. The sequence goes on from JAVJQK010000012.1 coordinate 16,987, forward strand.
CGTCCGGGGTGCTGTCAGCTGCGGTGTTCTCGGCGGCCATGATCGTCTCTCCGCTGGATTTTCTTCGGATTTTCCAGCGTTCCGGTCTCGAAGATATAGGAATTCGAGGGGCGAGGTGTCAACCGCGGGGCGATGCGCCGCAGGGGGCGGAATCAACTTCAACGGAACTTTGTGGCCCTCGAGGGGAAACCGCCAGGGGGATGCGGCGATGAACCGGCAAACCCCCCAGATGGGTCGTCCTTGCGACCCGAGAGTCCCGTTCGATATTCTCCCCGGAGGTCTTCCATGAGCACCCCCATCAAGCCCCCCGGTGGTTCCCCTGAAGGGGGCCCCGAGTCGGCTGAGGCACCAGACGAGAGCGGCAGCGATGTCGGCGAGCTTCGAGACATGGTCTCGGAGAGCGGCGCGTCGGAGCGCGCCGTGTCCGATGGAGTCGTGTCCGAGAGCGCGGCCGCGTCCGCCAACACGCCCATCGACGCGCTCCGCGCCGACGTCGCGTCCGGCCGGCTCGACGCCGACCAGGCGATGGAGCGTCTCGTTCATCGCGCCCTCGCGAGCGCGCCGGGTCTCGACGAGTCCCAGCGCGCCGCCCTCGAAGCCCAGCTTCGGGAGGCGCTCGCGGAAGATCCGACCCTGATCGCCCTGCGGAAGGATCTCCAGCGTGCTTCTCCTTCGAAGCCTTGACCTGAATTTTTCGATCGCCCTCGCCCTCGCCCTCGGCGCCGTGACCCACATGGCTTCCGGGGCGTCGGCGCAGGAAACGCCACGCGTGTACATCGTGTCGGTCCCGATGGAGGCCGGCATCGACGCCGAGGCCACGCGCGCAGGCGCCGCCGCGCGCGCCGCCCTCCGCGGGATCGAGGGGGTCGACTGGCGGAGCCCGGACCAGCGCTTCCTCGGCTACGACGACGCCGCCCTTGGCATCCTCGACCGCGCGCGCGAGCAGCTCGATGCAGGGCGGCAAGCCTACCTGCAGCTCGAGCTCGACGGCGCCATCGAGCAGCTCCGGGGCGCGGTGGAGAACTTCGACGCCGCCGCGGTCGCCCTCGAGGATCCCAACGACCTCGGCCAGGCGCTCCTCTTCCTCGGGGCCAGCCACGCGTTCAACGGGCAGACCCGCGACGCCATCGAGGTCTTCCGGCGGCTGCACACGCAGATGCCCTTCATCCAGCCGGACCCGGACACCTTCCCGCCGGACGTCGTGCAGCTGTACGACCGCGCGCGCCCTCGCGACGCCCGCAGCCCGGCGGGGATCGTCTCGATCGACTCCAACCCGCAGGGCGCCATCGCCTACGTGGACTTCCTCGCGCGCGGAAGGACGCCGATCAACGTCGAGGGGCTGATCGGGGGCGACCACGTCATCCGCGTCACGCGCCCCGGCGCCACGCCGTTCGTCGAGACGCTGGGCGTGCGTCGACGCCGCGCCTCCACCTCCAACGCGTATCTCGTGGACACCCCGGGGCTCGAGGGCCTGGCCGACGCGCTCGACGAGGTCCGCGACGCGAGCATCGAGACGCTCGACGAGGTCAACCCCATCGGGCGCATCGCCGGCATGCTCGAGGTCGACAAGATCGGCGTGATCCGCGTCTCGAGCGCGGGCGACGGGCAGGTCACGATGGAGCTGCTCCTGTTCGACGCGGCCTCCGGGCGGCGCCTCGTGCGCGGGCAGGGCACGGCGCCGACCGCCGTGGGCGAGCTGGAGGCGAGCGTCCAGCGCGCCGTGTCGGGCGCGTTCGAAGCCGCGCTGCGCCCCTCGCAGGCCTCGGACGAGGAGCAGATCCCGGCGTTCACCGATGAGGAGACGCCCTTCGAGCAGAACGAGGAGCCGAGCGGCCCGCCGGAGCCGCTGATCGAACAATGGTGGTTCTGGACCATCATCGGCGTCGTCGTCGCAGGCGGGATCGCGGCCGGGATCGCCGGCGGCGTCGCGGCCCAGGGCCCCCCGCTCGGCAACGACCCAGGTGGTCAGGTCGTCTTCACCTTCTGACGGACGCACATGCTCCGACCCTCCACACTCGCCCTCTCTGGATGGGCGCTGGCGCAGCTGCTCCTCGCGGCGTGTCTCGCCGCGCCCGCCTCGGCCCAGCGGCAAGAGGTCACGGCCAGCGCGGTCATGCTCCGCGAGGCCGGCGCGACGCCCGACCAGGACGCCGTCATCTCCACCGGCCTGCGCCGCGGGTTGCGAGACGTCGAGGGGGTTCGCTTCGTTCACCCCGTCGACGTGCTCAGCACGCCCGAGTTCTCGCCCGACGTGCAGGACGCGATCGACGAGCTCGAGCCGATCGCCGACATGGTCCGCACCGGGGACGCGCGCTACGCGTACCGCCGCGCAGCCGAGATCGCGGCGCTCTTCGAGGAGAACCTCGAGCGCGTCCGCCGCACCCAGCTCGTCGACGCCTACATGCTCGCCGCGGTCGGGCGCTGTCAGGCCGGCCAGCGCCGCGAGTGCGAATCGCAGCTCCGCGACGTGATCGCCTTCCGCGAGGGCCTCGAGTACGACGAGGCGCGCTACGGCCCGGAGACGGCGGACATCTTCGCCCGCGTCCGGCTCCGCGCCCTCTCCGGCGGCCGCGGCACCCTCGTGGTCGAGACCGAGCCCTCGGGCGCCGAGATTTACGTGGACGGCCGCAGCTACGGCCCCGCGCCGGCCCGCGTCGACGGTCTGCTGGCGGGCGCGCACTACGTCACGATCAAGGAGATCGGCCACATCGAGCGCGTCGTCCGGGCGGAGGTCCGGGCCGGCCGCGAGAACGTCGAGCGCTACGAGCTGACCCCCAACCCGCGGGCTCGCCTCATCGTCAGCCCCGAAGCGCAGGCGCGCATCCGGGGGCAGCTCGGCGAGACCCGCGCGGGCCCGGCCATCCGGAGCCTCGGCAACACGCTCGGCACCGCGCAGGTCATCGTCGGGGTGCTCCGCCCCGCGGCGGGTGAGCAAGTCCACGTGCAGCTCTACCTCTACCACGTCCACACGCGGCTCCTGCAGGGGCAGCTCGAGGCGACCGTCAGCGTCGACGAGGCGGGCATGGAGCGCATGCGACAGCTGACGGCGGAGCTCTACGCGGGCGTCGACCTGTCGGGCGGGATCGCCGCGCCGGAGGACGACACCGAGCTGGTGGCCCCCCAGCCGGAGATCTACGAGCAGTGGTGGTTCTGGACCGCGACCGGCGGCGGGCTCGTCGCCATCGTGGTGGGCGTGGCGCTCGGCGTGGCGTTCGGCGGTCAGGAGAACGTGCCCGACGGTTTCCTCCGTTTCTCGGGCGACCTTCCGTGAGAGCGCGAGGCTGTGCCTCGCCCCGGGTTCGGCTCGCGCCGTGGGTGATCGTCGCCCTCTGCGGCGCGTGCGAGAACCCGCCGCCCCCGCGCGTGGAGCACTTCGAGGACGAGGAGCTGGCCGCGGAGGTCCTCGAGGAGGAGGAGCCGCGCGAGCCGTCGGAGCCGCCTCCCGCCGTGGCGGAGAACAGCTTCGAGGCGCGCTCCCGGGACGTTCGCGACCGGCAGCCTCCGCCCGTCGTCCCGGCCGCGCACGGGGACGACGAGTTCGACGGCGAGGAGCCGGTGCCCGCGCGCCGCTACGTCTACCGGGTCCGCATGGTGGTCCCCGGAGGGCTCGGCGAGAGCGACGTGACCATGATCCCGCCGGCGGCCGAGCTCTTCGTCGACGTGGCGCATCAGCGGCTGCGCGCGCGCTTCGCGGGGCGCGGCTGGCCGGTCCCGGCCGGCTCGGAGGTCCGCCTGCGGCGCGACCGCCCGGGCGTGTACGTCTTCGACGGCGAGGGCGGGCGGCCGCTCGAGCCGGGGATGCTGGCGGCCTGGTTCGAGGGCGGGCGGGTGACCCGGCGCGGCCCGCCGCTCCGGGTGTTCACGCACTGGGGCTTCACGCGGCGGCAGCCCGAGCCGGACGACGTCTCGGCGCCGGGAGAGCTGATGTGCGCGTTCCTCGCGGAGCTCGCCGGGGAGCCTCGCGAGAACGTCATGCGTCGCTGCGAGCGCGGCGCGCCGCACCTCTGGCGCATGGGTTTCTGGCGCGCCGAGCAGACGGCCGGGGTGCCGCTCGAGCTGCCCCGCAACTCGATGCGCGCGGACGAGCGGGACGGCCCCCGGCCGATCGAGTCCAGCGCGAGCCGGGCCTACCTCGAGCCGGAGGCGCTCGCGCGGCTCCGCGGCCGGGCCGCGAGCGGAGAGCCGGTGGAGGGCGCCCCGCCGGAGGGGCTGCGGGTGATCAACGACTCGGCGACCCGCGCGATCGTGGCCATCGGCGGCGTCCTCGCGGGCTGGGTCGACGCGGGCGCGGAGGGCTGGTTCGTCGGCGTCTCCCCCGGCACGTACGAGGTGGGCGCGATCCGCCCTCTCGGGGCCGTCGTGCAGCGGAGCCGCCCCGTGCAGGTCCCGGGGGTGCATCGGATCTGCGACGGACGCTGCAGCCGACGCCCCCGGCCCGACGACGAACCGTCCACCGACTGACGCGCCCGCTTGCGTTTCTGCCAAACGTGCGCTGTGCTCCGCACGTGACTCGAGAGGACGACGCGATCACCCAGCCCGACCTCGTGCTGGGCGAGGCGGAGCGGCTCGCGGCGCTCGATCTCTGGCTCGAGCACATCGAGATCCCGGCCATCCTGATCCCGCTGCTCGAGGGCGTGGTCCTCGGACACCACCACGGCGAGCTCGCCCACTACCTCGGCGCGGAGCCGGACGAGCTGCCGCTCTGGGAGAGCTGCTTCCGACGCTGGGCCGAGCAGACGGTCTACGAGGCCGCGGCGGACATCCTCGACGCCGCGCACGGCTCGAAGCGCTGAGCCCTCAGGCGTCGACGCTGGGGCGCTTGTCGTCGAGCAGCGACGCGTAGACCTCGGGGCTCAGGTCGAGCGGACCCTCGGAGCCCGCGCGCAGCCCGGCCAGCACGTCGAGCGCCTGCTCGGTCACCTCGTGTCGGATGGCGAGCCGGTGGAAGTCCTCTTCCCGCACCGGCCCGGTCGCCTCGAGCGAGCGCGTCACCGCGTCTCGGTCGCCCGGGAGCAGCGCCAGGTGCGCGGCCCAGTCCGCGAGCGCCTTGCCGTACAGCGCCTCGAGCACCGCGCCGATGGGGTTGAGGCTGATGAAGACGCGCTCGCCCTCCAGCCGCCAGCGCTGATAGTCGTCCTTCGGCGTGTGCCAGCGCAGATCGGGGAGCGTGCGGCGCAGGACCTCGCCGAAGTAGGCGCCGCAGCAGGGCGCGACGAGCGCGACCACCTTCTCGTCGGGCGTGCCCCCGTCCTCGTCCCGCAGGTCGATCAAGTACTGGTCGAGCACGGGGAGGGTCTCGGCGGTGAAGTCGAGCTCGAAGCCGAGCTTCTCTTTGACCAACCGGAAGGCGCCCAGGGCCAGATCTTCGACCGCGTCGGAGGTGTCGCTCATCGCGCCGGAACGTAGCAGACCCGGGACGAAAGGCAGGATCCTGTAAGTCTGTACGTAGGTCGGACGGTCCCGCGATCTGTGATACAGGAACCGGATGTTCCGGGGCCGCGTGGGCCGGGCACATGCAGGAAGCAGCAGCCAGGAGCGATGATGGCCGTGAGTGAGCCGAGTGGAGCGCGCGCGCAGCGCGTGGAAGAGCAGGAACCGCCCTACGACGGCGCGCCCGGGCGCACGCGCCTGCGATCGATCCACGTCCCGCTCCCGAGCGGCTTCGTGCGCACCGTGCAGGTCTACGACGTCGTCAATGTCGGCACCGACCCCAACCTGCGCGAGCCCGCGCTCGGCGGCGCCCTGCACCGCTTCGAGACGGGCGAGGTCCTCGCGGTGCCCTTCGTCTACCACGACCCCGGGGCCAAGAAGCTCGCGCTCGTCGTGCCCGAGGTGCTGCGACACGAGGAGCTGCGGCTCCGCGCGAAGCACCTCGAGGCGCTCGCCGATCACGCCGACCAGCCCATCCCCAGCTACGTGCGCGAGGCCACCTGCGTCATCGGCGTCTCCGAGCTGCGCGCCTACCTCGAGCGGCCCAACACGACCGCCGCGCTGGGCGAGATCGTGGAGCTCCAGAAGGAGATCACCACCCGCGAGGCGCAGCTCGAGACGCGCGGACAGGACATCGAGATCCAGAGCGAGGCGCTGACCCAGCGCGAGGCGCGGCTCCACCAGCGGGCGGAGCAGGTCACGCGGCGCGAGGACGAGCTGCGCGCGTACGGAGAAGAGATCGAGGCGGCGCAGGCGGACGTGGCCATGCGCGAGCAGGAGCTCGAGAGCCGCTTCGAGTCGCTCCGTCAGCGTGAGGCCGAGCTGGCCACCCGCGAGGCGAGCCCCGCGGCCCTGCCCGGCGAGAAGACGGGCGTGACGAAGACCGCCTCGAGCGGCGTCTCGGACGACGACGTCGTGCAGATCGTCGACGACCTGGTCGAGGAAGACCTCGAGCCGGCCGAGGCCCTCGCGGAGGCGGACGACGTCGTGGAGCGCGTCGAGGACCACGTCGAGGATGACGTCGAGAGCGTCGAGGACCTCGAGCCGCTCGAGACCAACCCCGGAGAGGCGGCGGAGGATCTGGAGAGCGCCGTGCAGCTCGTGGCCGAGGCCCCGACCCTCGACCCCATCGAGGACGTGGAGGAGATCGTCGACGACGTCGAGGAGCTCGAGGAGGTCGAGGCGATCGAGGAGATCACCGGCCTCCACGCGCACGAGATCGGCACCGACGAGAACGACCACCGGCTCACCGAGTCCAAGACGACGATCTCGGACGGGCTCCCGGTGCGCAGCGAGCCGCCGCCCCCGCCGGCCGAGAAGGCGGTGAGCGCGGCGCCGCCGCCCCCGTCGGTCGCGCCGCCCGCGGGCTTCCTGACGCGCAAGCACGGCCCCGAGGCCGAGGCGATCGACGAGAAGGGCAGCGTGCGCATCTTCGCGCGGATGCCGCAGGGGCGCTCCGACCTGTTCCAGGACGCGGCCGAGCTCGATCTCCTGGTGCAGCTCGTCGTGCTCGAGGAGTGCCCGGTGGTGCTGGTGAGCCTCGTGCAGAGCGGCGACAAGCGCCCGGTCGTGCTGCGGGCGGCGCTCGATCCCCGCCGCAACGACGAGCGGCGCGTCATCGAGGACCTCCGGCGCAAGTTCGAGGCGCGGGTCTCGCTCTTCGATCAGGACGGCGGCTACGTGCGCACCCTCGAGGTCGCGGCGCCCCGAGAGGTGAACGCGGCCCGGATCCTCGAGCGCGTCTCGAAGATGCGCACCGCCTCGGCCCTCGACCCCTCGACCGCCATCGAGCGCGTGCTCAGCGCCCCGCCTCCCGTGCGGGTCAAGGATCACCCCTTCCGGCCCGCGGACGAGATCGAGCCTCCGAAGCACGCGGCGGCGGCGCGCGAGGCGCTGCTCAAGCTGGCCGACTGGAGCAGCCACGACCAGATGGACCACGCGCTGCTCGTCCTCTCGATCCCCAAGGACCAGGTCGACGGCACCCTCCGCAAGGTGCTCGAGCAGGCGGTCGGCTTCGGCCTGCCGCTGCCGGGCCGGCTGACGGAGCGGGCCATCTCGCTCGGCGTCGCGGCGGATGGCGCCGCGCTCGTGAGTCAGCAGATCGCCGCCTTCGCCGAGACGAGCGGCTCGCTCGCCCAGGGGCAGCTCACCCCGGAGCAGGTCGCGGAGTCGTGGGAGCAGCTCCTCGAGCGCGCGGCCGAGAACGAGGTCGCGATCGACTCGGAGACGCACGAGCTGGCGTGGCGCGCGATCCGCAAGGTGCGCGGTGACGACGGCTCGGTCGACGTCGACCCGGCGAAGATGCCCGACATGGGCGCGCCGGAGCTGGTGATGTTGCTCGAGCACCCGAAGTACCGACGGGACGCCGCGATCGAGCTCGCCTCACGCAAGGACGCCGCCCACGCCGAGACGCTCTGCAAGGCGGTGCGCAAGATGCCGCGGGCCGAGGTCGTCCGGGTGGTGCCGAAGATCCTGGAGATCGGCGACGGCGCGGGCGACGCGCTGATCGACGGGCTGAACGCGCGCAAGACGTTCGTGCGTCAGGCCTTCGCCCTCTCGCTCGCCCACCTCAAGCTGCGCCGCGCGGTGGTGCCGCTCGTGCACCTGCTCGCGTCCGAGGAGAGCGACGTGTGGAAGGAGATCGCGCGCGTGGTCGGCGCGTTCGGCACGGCCAGCCTCCGCAACGTGCAGCGGCAGCTCAAGGACCCGAAGGGCAAGCAGGAGCGCTACATCCTGACCCTCGCGCACCTGGCGAACCACGGCTGCGAGAAGCAGGTCCAGAAGCTGTCCGCGGACGACCGCCCCAAGGTCGCGACGATGGCCAACGAAGCCCTGACGCTGCGTGAGAAGGCGAAGAAGACCGAGGCCGAGGTCCTCGGGGCCGCCGAGCCGAGCGGAAACGACGCCGTGATCGCCTTCTCACGCCGCTTCTACGAGATCCTCGAAGGAAAGGCCCCGGAGGCGGACCTCGAGGAGACGGACTGAGACTGCTCACCCGTTCGGGACGAACTCCGTCGAATTATCTGACGTTTCGTCACGATTGCTCCACACTGTCAGGGGTCAGCACACGGGAACCGATAGTGATGGACAGTCCGGCGGGGACGCTCTATACCCCTCCACTGGTATTTTAAGCGGCACTCTCATGAGCGCACCGCCCTCGAGACAGCCTTTCTCGGTGCGGGTGCTCAGCGCGGGTGCCCCAGGTCAGCGGCCCCCAGATCAGCCATGCGGCTAGGCATTTTCAGCGACGTACACGCGAACATCGAGGCCCTCTCGGCGGTCATGGAAGCATACCGTCAAGAGAGCATCGACGAGTTCTACTGTCTCGGTGACGTCGTGGGTTACGGCGCCAGCCCCAACGAGTGCGCGGACATCATCCGCAACAAGGCCAAGGTCACCATCCTCGGCAACCACGACGCCGCCGTCGCGGGCCGGATGGACTACTCGTACTACTACGAGGCCGCGCGCCACGCGCTCGACCTGCACGCCCGCCGCCTGAAGCCCGAGAACATGGAGTGGCTGGAGTCGCTCCCGTACCGCCACGACCTCGAGCCCCACGGCGTCACGCTGTGCCACGGCTCGCCCGTCCGGCTCGAGGAGTTCGAGTACATCTTCGCGCCGGAGCAGGCGCGGGAGTGTCTGCCCATCCTCGAGGATCTCGGCGACATCACCCTCATCGGCCACTCGCACCTGTGCAAGGTCTTCGCGATGCGGCCCGGCGAGGTCGAGGAGCTGCCGGCGCGGAAGTTCCAGCTCAAGGACGGCTACAAGTACATCGTGAGCGTCGGCTCGGTCGGCCAGCCGCGCGACTACGACAACCGCGCGAGCTACACGATCTTCGACACCGACACGCGCGAGTTCGAGTTCAAGCGCGTCGAGTACGACATCGAGTCCGCGGCGATGAAGATCTTCGAGGGCGAGCTCGAGCGGAACTTCGGCCACCGCCTGTTCATCGGCGTCTGACGCCTGCTCGAGCCGGCGCCATTCCAGCCCGCGCTATTCCAGCCCGCGCTATTCCAGTGCAGTGAGCCGGAACAGCCCCTCCCACGGAGGGCGACCGTCCGCGAGCGAGAGGAGCGCCGGGCGCTGCATCTGGCCCGCCGCGGTGACGCGCGGCGCGAGCCCCGCCGGCAGCGCCGCCGCGACCTCGCGACGCCGGGCCGCGTCCCCCGCCACGCCGAGCGTCTTGAGGTGGACCCCGAGGGGCGCGAGGGCCGCGCCGAGGGCGGCCGGACCGTCGACGTCGAGCACCATGACGTTGCGCCAGCCGGGGCTGACCCTGAGCGCCGCCTCGCCCTCGTAGCTGACGCTCCAGCCGTCGCCCTCGATCAGCTCGCCCCGCGCCGCCGCGACGCCGCGCCACTGGATCTGCGCCGCGCCGACCTCGCGCGGGAGCGGGCCGCGCGGCAGGTCGGCGGCGAGCCGGTCGAGCTGCGCGGCGAGCATCGAGGCCCAGTCCGCGCCGTCGACGCCGCCGCCCCGCTCCACCCAGATCACGTGCGGCGACATGCAGCCCCGCTGGTCGTAGGCGGCGACGTCGAGCGCGAAGGCCGTGGCCGCCGCGCGCGCCGCGTCTTCGTTCTCGAGCGCGTCTCGCGAGACGAACCCTGCGCCGAGCCCGTGCCCGTGCGCGACGAGCGAGGCGGTCGGAGCGAGGCGCCGCCGCACCGCGGTCAGGGTCGCGTCGCTCCCGTAGACCGAGACCACGTCCGCGCGCGACATCAACGCGCTCTCGAGGGTCGGCGTCCCTCCCGGGAAGGTCACGACCTCGCACGCCTCGGCCAGCTCCACGTCCACCTGGGCGAGCGCGGCGACGAAGAGCGAGGGCAGGACGTCATCCTTGCTGGAGGCCTTGATGATGAGGGGCGAGCCCGCGAGGAGCGCCATCGAGCAGGGCTGCACGCAGGCGGTGAAGACGTTTCCCGCGAGCACGAGCGCGCTGAACCGCGCGGGCGCGCGGGCGGCGCCGTCGGGGGGCGCCATGCGCCGGGCGGCCTCGAGGTGCGCCTGTCGATCGGCCCGCTCGAAGGTCGCCTGGAGCGCCCACGCGATCATCGGCAGGCTCAGCCCCGTCGTCTCCGGTAGCCGCTCCCGCGCCGCGCGGCCCGGCGCGCGCTCCGGGTCGGCGATGAGCGCCCACGCCGCCGCGACGCGCTCCGCGACCTGCTCACGTGGGCGCGCGCGCAGGGCCGGGCCGGCCGCGATCGCCGCGTCCACGCGGGCGCGCAGCTCCGCCTCACCGATCATCGAGGGCCTCTTCCACCGCCAGCGAGCACCCGCGCGGCGTCGCCCCGGGAGCGCGCCCGTGCAACTCGAGAGAGGCGCCCTGGGCGTGCACCGTGGCGACGTCGCTCGTCTGGACGCCGCACGACGTGTCCAGGTTGGCCAGGTCGTCGATGCGGAGCAGCCCCGGCGCGCCGTCGGGGAGCGGCGCGAGCGTCTCCGCGTCGACCGCGGTCACGCGCAGCCAGCCCGGGACGGCGTAGCGACGGGGCGCCTCCGGATCGCGCGAGCCCGCCTCCCGGAGAGCCGCCTCGTACATCTGCGAGCTGAGCTCCGTCATGCCGTACTCCGAGACCACCCTCGCCTCGGCCACGCCGTAGCGCGCCGCGATCTGGGCGCGGAGCACGTCGGGCGCGACCTCGCGAGAGCGGCCCTTGAAGCCGCCGGTCTGCATCACGAAGCTCCCCGCCGGGAGCGCGAAGCGCGCGTCGAGCGCGTCGTCGGCGTGCACGAACGCAAACGAGGTTCCGAGGATCGCGGTGGGCGCGTCGGTCTCGAGCGCCTCGCTCAGGGCGCGCGCGTCGAGGCGGCCCTCCGAGAACACCCAGCGCGCGCCGGTCTCGGCCGAGGGGTCGGCAAACCAGTCCTCGAACCGGCCCAGCATGTAGCTGAGCGAGGAGTCGGGCGCCTCGTCGGGGTGCGGGGCGAGCATCACGAGGCGCATCGGCCCGTCGAAGAACAGCGCGCGGCGCGCCTCGACCTCCGCGGCGCGGTCGTAGAGCGAGAGCGTGGAGAGGCAGCTCGCCCCCCGCTGACCGCTGGTGGTGCCGGACGTGCGAAAGACGCGCGCGTCCTCGGCCGGAGGGTGCGCGGCCACCCGCACGTAACGGAAGACGTCGGTCGGCACGGCGGGGAAGCCGAGCGGGTCGTCGCGCCGCGCCGCGAGCCTGGCCACCGGGGCGACGTGCTCGCGCTGCCAGGCGGCGACCTTCGAGAGCAGCGCGTCGCGCGCCGCGTCGTCTCGCGCTCCGTCCGCCAGGCGGTCGATCAGCGCCTCGATCTCCAGCGCGAGCGCCTCTCTCGTGAGCGCAGCACCCCGCCTCATGAGCGCAGCACCTGGGCGAGCGTGTCCGTGAACCGCGACAGCAGCGCCTCGTCGACGTTCAGGGGCGGCGTCAGCTGGAGCACCTCGGCGCGCGGCCCGGCCGGCAGGGTGATCCATCCGCGGGCGAGCAGCTCCCCGACCAGGCGGAGCGTGCGCGCGCCGTCGTGCAGCTCCACGCCGACCATGAGCCCGCGCCCGCGCACCTCTCGCACCGCCTCGCAGGGGGCCAGAGCTTCGGTGAGCGCGTCCACCCACCGCGCGCCGACCTCGGCCGCGCGTCGCGCGAGGCCCTCGCGCTCGATCACCTCGAGGCTCGCGAGGGCGGCCGCGCAGGCGAGCGGGTTCCCCGCGAAGGTGGCGGTGTGGATCGCCGCGCCGCTCGGATCCCCCCACGCCCGCATGACCTCGAGCGTGCCGATGCAGGCGCTGACGGGGAGCGTGCCGCCCATCGCCTTGCCCGCGCAGATCAGGTCGGGGGTCGCGCCCTCCGGGGTGTGGGCCCAGCGATGGCCGGTGCGCCCGAACCCGGTGAAGATCTCGTCGAAGATCAGCAGCGCGCCGCGCGCGTCGCAGGCCTCGCGGAGCGCGCGCAGGAAGCCCTCGGGCGGGAAGCGCAGCCCCCCGCGCCCGAGCGCCGGCTCGACGATCACCGCGCCGATGTCCTCGGTGAAGAGCGCGTCGACGTCGGGGCTGCCCCACGGCGCGAAGCGCACGTGCGGGTTGAGCTGCGCCGCGAAGGGGTCGCGGAAGCTCGGCGCGAACCCGCAGAGCGCGAGCGGCCCGTACATCAGCCCGTGGTAGCCGCCCTCGAACGCGAGCACGCCGGGCTTGCCGGTGTGCAAGACGGCGGTCTTCATCGCGGCCGCGAGCGCGTCGGCGCCGTTGAGCCCGAGGATCACGCGCGCGTCCTCGAAGGGGGCGAGCGCGGCGAGGCGCTCCAGCAGGCGCACCTTCGGCTCGGAGGGGTGCACGTCGCCGAGCGCGTGCAGGAGCGTGCCCGCCTGCTTCTGCACCGCCTCGACGATCTCGGGGTGGCCGTGCCCGGTCGCCGCCACGCTGAAGCCCGCGATGAGGTCGACGTAGACGTTCCCGTCCACGTCGCGCACGTTCGCGCCCTTCGCCTCGGCCCAGACGATGGGGTCGTTCGGGGCGCCCGCCCGCTCGGCCCGGCGCGCCCGGCGCTCGGTCAGCGAGGGGCACTCGGTGCGCGCGAGCACCTCGATCCACCGGGCGGAGCCGGCCCCCGGCACGGGACCGCGGATCTCGGGCGGGCGCTGACCGAGCTGCATGGGGAGTGTCTAGCATGCTCGCTGGAGACCGAACGCCGCGCCCTCGGGATCCTCACAGACCGCGATCGTGCGTCCGCCGGGCGTCTCCACCGGGCCGTGGCCGACCCGCCCGCCCGCCTCCCGCACGAACGCGACGGCGCGCGCCAGGTCCTCGACCGGCCCGTAGAAGAGCCAGTGCGGGTGGATGCCGGGGACGCGCCCGAGCGTCTCGAGGATCGCGCCGTCCGCGCCGTCGAGGAGACGAGCCGTGACCGGCCCCTCGAACGCGGCCCCGGGGCGCCACCGCGCCAGGCCCTCGTAGAACGCGAACGCGCGCCCCACGTCGTCCGTGTGGAGCTCGTGCCAGACGAAGGGGCCCGGCGCGCGAGAGGTCGGCTCCTCCGAGAGCCCGAAGACCGCGCCGCCGGGATCCCGGCAGACCGCGCGCGCGTCGCGCACGGGACCGAGGGTGCCGCCGCCGCGCGCGTTCACCTGCGCCAGCGCCGCGTCGAGGCGCGCGACGCGGAGTGAGCCCAGCCAGTGCGGGGGCGCGCCTCGCTCTCTCGCCCGCGCGGGCAGGGCCGTCACCGTTGGCTCGGCGCCGAGCAGCCGGGTGTAGAACGCCCGCGCCGCGCCGACGTCGTTGGCCCGGAGCTCGAACTCGTCGAAGGTGGTCACGCCCCGCCATATCCCGGTCCTGGAGCTCGACGCCAGCGCTGGGGATCGGCGCGCCCCTCGCGGAGGAATAGAATGAGCGCGTGCGGCGCGACATCGACGAGGACGTGAGGGCGGCGTTCGAGGCGCTGAGCCGCGACGGAGTCGTGCGCCCGGTGGCGCTCGGCAGCTCGGAGGAGCAGCTCTTCGCCGACTGCGACCTCGCCTCGCTCGCCGAGAACCGGCTCGGGGAGCGCCGCGACCCGCGCGGGCTCGATGCGCAGACCCGCGCGCGCTGGAAGGACACCGCCACCGACGAGGACAACCGCCTCCCCGGCGAGCGGAGCTACGAGCGCTGCTTCTGGCTCGTGCACGAGGGCGAGATCGCTGGGACCGTGTCGGCGCTGGACTCGACCTGGGGCTCCGCGCGCGCCTACCTCGCCAGCGTGTACCTGATGCCTCACCTCCGCGGGCGCGGCGTCGGCGCGTCCTCCATGCGGGCCATCCGGGACGCCCTCTTCGCGCGCGGCGTGGGGGTGCGCCTCGACACGAGCTGGCTCTGGCAGCCCGCGGTGCGCTTCTACCTGCAGCTCGGGATGTGGTGCTGGTCGTGGAAGCGGACCCTCTCCTTCCGGTGGGACCCGGGCGTGCCCCCGCCCCTCGTCGAGGTCGACGGCGCGCGCGCGTCCTTCTCGCTCGAGCGCGCCGGCGTCCGGCATCGCTTGCTCGACGCGAGCCACGACGGGACCTTCCTGACCTTGACCGAGCGCCACGTGGACGATGACGCGGTGCGACGACTCGCGCACGACGCGCAGACCGCGTTCGTCGCGCACCTCGCGTCGCGAGGCTGGCCCCTCGTCCGCGGCCCGGCCGAGTTCGAGCGCTACCGCGGGTCGGACCTCTTTCACCCGGAGGCGCTCGCGGATCGCCTCGAGGTCTGGGAGGCCTACGCCGCCGACCGGGGCTGGCGCGTGGAGACGCCGCGCATCCCCTGGCTCCGCTACCCGAGCTGGGAGTCGCTCCAGGACGCGTGGAAGCAGCGGTGAAGGTCTACTTCTTGCGCCAGGGATAGAACACGACGCCGGTCGCGCGTGCGTTCCGCATCAGCTCCGCGTCGTCGAGCAAGAGCACGTCGAGCTGCGCGCCTTCGGCGTCGCCCGCGCGCCGGACCTCGCCGATGACGTCGTTGATGCGCTGCCGGAACCCCGTGTCGACCCGGAGGGCGACCGTGGGGACGGAGGCGGAGGGGCCGCGTGAGGCCTGGACCATCGCCGCCCACTCGACCTCGGGGTAGTTCCGCAGGACCACCGTCAGCGAGTCGAAGAGGGCGTCGGACGGCATCGAGGTGAGCTCCTGGAGGCTCACGCTGGTCCCTCCACCGAAGCTCTGCGCGGACGGGTCGAAGTCCTTGCTGACCGAGAAGCCGTCGTCCTCGGGCTCGTCCATGGAGGGCGCGGGCTCGAGACCCGGCGTGGACGTCGGCGGGCGGATCTCCGCGGGGACGCGCGGCGCCGCGAGCGAGCCGGGCGCGGGCGTCGCGCGCATCGGGCCGGCGGAGGGAGGCGGGGTGGGACGCACGGCGCGGATCAGCGACGAGGAGATCTTGCCCGCGCCCGCGAAGGGCCCCGACGAGTCACGCCGGGCGGCGGGGCTGAGCAGCGGCTCGAACTCCTCCCGCGCGATCTCGAGGGCGTGATCGTCGGCGATGTCGATGACGACGTAGCTCAGGTTCTCGCGCACCGCGTAGTTGAGCGCGGCTCGCGCGCCGAGCTCCTGGGCGGGCGCGTTGCCGTGCGCGTCGAGCCAACCGTAGCGACGCGCGGCCTCTTCGAGCGCGGCGCGGTGCGTGAAGATGGGCAGGGCCGCGACGCCTTCGCTGTTCACCAGCGTCCGGAAGCCCTCGATGCCCTGCGGCCAGGGGACGAGGTGCACGAGCCGCTGCGACAGCGCGACCAGCACGTCCACCTTGGCCTGGCCACCGTGGTGCGCGTCCGTGATGAGGCGATGAAACGCCGCGAGCTGAGGATCGTCCGTTCGAGCCAAGAGATGCCCCTCTGGTGAAACATTGTAGCGTTCCCATCGGAAGCACCCACTTATCTGCATTCGGGCGCGCGCCCGTGAGCCGCTGAGACCCAGGCGTCTCGCCGCCGAGACCGTTCGCCGAGACCCCGCCGTCTCAGCCGCAGGGGTGATGAGCCGGGATTCCGTGCAGATCCGGGGTCCGATGGGCTGGCACGCGCGCTGCTCTTCTTCGTCCCGCCGGCTTGGATGACGCCGGATGGAGGGAACGAGGACATGACGAAGACGCGATGGATGGGCCTGGTTGCGATGACGGCGATGCTCGGGGGCTGCTACGCGGCGACGGAGCAGGAGGACGCGGCGGGCGTCTCCGAGGCGCTGGAGCTCGAGAACGGCGGGTTCGAGATGACGGACGAGCCGCCCATCTTCGGCGACCTCCGCTTCGAGGCGCTGAGCCTGGCCGAGGTGGAGCCCGAGCTGATCGACCCGATCGAAGGCGAGGCGTCGGTGGCGCTGATGCTCGAGCGCCCCGACGCGGTGGTCGTGCACGCGCAGATCCACTGGGGGCAGCTGCGCTTCAACCCGGACAACGAGACGCCCCGCAACTGGACCGGCTTCTTCGCCGTCAACCGCGGCGCGATCATCGCCCGGCGGACCGTGCTCTTCGAGGGTCGCACCGACAACCTGCTGCCGCGGACGGACCCGCGGGCCCTGCCCTTCACGTCGGCGACGCTGCCGCATCACGACGGGCTGATCGTCACGATCATCGACCCGACGCCGGAGGCTCCGGAGCCGCTCACGCTCGCCTACGTCAACGACCTCCCGGGCCCCGCGGGCCCCGAGGGCGATCACCTCGCCGTCCCGGTCCGCGCCCTGCTCGACGGCCCGCGCGTGCTGACGTCCGACGAGGCCGGGAACACCATGGTCGCGGCGGCCACCGCGGAGGCGGTCGACCTCTGCGACCGCGGCCACCTCGCGGGTCGCTGGCACCGCGTCGCCCCGGGGCGCGGCGTCTTCCTCGGTCAGGTCCGCGGCCCGTTCGGCGGCCTGCGCGGGCACGTCCGGGGCATCTACGGGGAGCGCCGCAGCGGCGAGCGCGTGTTCTTCGGCAAGTACATCGACCGCGACGGCCACTTCCGCGGCCTGCTCCGCGGCACCTACGCGGACGGCCACTTCGAGGGCCGCTGGATCGACCGCGGCGGCGACCGCGGCGTGCTCGGCGGCGGCTACCGCGAGGACGCGCCCGGCCGCGAGGTCGGCGGACACTTCATCGGCGCATGGCGGGAGACCACCTGCGGCCGCTGATCCAACCGATCGAAACCAACCACCAATCCGAGCCGCGGGCGCTCCCCCTCCAACCGGGGGGAGCGCCCGCTCTTTCGTTCGCTCAGCCGCGCTTCTTCAGCATGCGCTTGAAGTACATGCGGTCCATGCCGCTCGCCGCGGCCGCGCGAGAGAAGTTGCCCTCGTGCCGCGCGAGCTGGCGCGTGAGGTAGGTGCGCTCGAAGGCCTCTACGACCTCCTTCTTCAGGTCCGAGAAGGGCCGGTCGAGATCGACGACGGGCTCCGGCGCGTCGGACGCC
This sequence comes from Sandaracinaceae bacterium, assembly GCA_040218145.1. Taxonomy (GTDB): domain Bacteria; phylum Myxococcota_A; class Polyangia; order Polyangiales; family Sandaracinaceae; genus JAVJQK01. Next base: position 34,269 of record JAVJQK010000012.1, read on the forward strand.
GCGGGTCGCCTCTCGAGCCCCGGGGCCGTCTGCGGCTCGAGCGCGGCCGGCTCGTCCTCGGTGCTCAGCGCGAGGGTGCGCTGGATGAGGTTCTTCAGCTCGCGCACGTTGCCGGGCCACGGGTGCGCCATCAGGCGCGCGCGGTTCTCCTCCGAGATCGACGCGAGGATCTTCGCGGCCCGCTTCACGTCATCCGGCAAGGCGCGGCGCACGAAGTGCTCGACGAGGCGCGGCACGTCCTCGGGGCGCTCGCGGAGCGGCGGCACGCGCACGCGGACCACCGCGAGGCGGTAGTAGAGGTCCTCCCGGAAGGCGCCGCGGTTCACCTCCGCCGCCAGATCGCGGTTCGTCGCCGCCACCACCCGGAAGTCGACCCGCCGCGTCCTGGCGCCGCCCACCCGACGCACCTCGCGCTTCTCGAGCGCGCGCAGGAGCTTGGGCTGGAGGTCGAGCGGCAGCTCACCCAGCTCGTCCAGGAAGAGCGTCCCGCCGTCCGCCTCCTCCATGCGACCGACGCGCTGGCTCGTGGCGCCGGTGAACGCGCCCTTCTCATGGCCGAAGAGCTCGGACTCCATCAGCTGGGTGGGGATCGCCGCGCAGTCGAAGACCACCAGCGGCCCGCCGGCGCGCCCGCTCGCGGCGTGCACCGCCTCCGCGACGAGCTCCTTGCCCGTCCCGCTCTCGCCCTCGACCAGGAGGGTCGCGTCGGTGGGCGCCGCTTTGGCGAGGAGCGCGAACAGCTCGCGCATCGCCACGCTCGCGCCGACCAGCGGGCCGAAGCGGTCATCGGGCGACGCGGGCACGTCGACCTCGTCGTCCTCGGGCGTGAAGCGCAGGGTCGTGTCGCCCACCGTGATCTCGCTGCCCGGCCGCAGGTAGAGATCGTTCGCGCGGTAGCCGTCCACGACGGTGCCGTTGGTGCTGCCGAGGTCCCTCAGCCGGTATCCGTGCGCGTCGACGGAGATCTCGAAGTGGAGCCGGCTCACGCGCGGATCGGCGAGCACCAGATCCGCGCCCGGGCGGCCGCCGACCCGATAGCTGGTCGCCGTAACCCGCTCCTGGAACGCGTCACCGCGCAGCACGTAGGGCCGCATCGTCCGGCCCGACACGCCGCCCCGCACGACCGAGCGCGTCGCGAGGGTGTGGATCACGTCACTCATCGTCGAGCCCCGAGCGCGTGGTGTACACGCTGTGCGCCCCGCCGTCGTCGACCCGCCGCAGCTCGCGCCCGAGCAGGGCGTCGAAGCCGCCCGCGGCGGCGGGGGTGGTCACCACGGGCACCCCGGGGGGCGAGCTCGAGGCGGGCCGATCGGAGTGGCGCGGGTCGGCGAGCGCCTCCTCCACATGCGAGGCGAGCTCGGACGAAGACAGGTACAGCCGCTCCGCGTGGGCGAAGCGCTCGAGCTCTTCGCGCAGCTGCGCGCCGGTGCCGTGTCGGATGTCGACGTCAGGCGCCAGCGCCCGCTTGAGGACGCGGACGAGCTCCGGCGGGACGCGGGACTCGAGCCCCAGGAGCGCCTGGCCAGGGCCCGCGAGGATCTTCGGGATCAGCGCCGCGCCGTCGCCTTCGAACAGGCGACGCCCGGCGATCATCTCGTAGAGCACGGCGCCGAGCGCGTAGAGGTCCGCCCGCCGATCCACCGCGCCGCCCTTCACCTGCTCGGGCGGCATGTACGGGATCTTGCCCTTGAGCGTGCCGATGACGGAGCCCACGTCCCGAAGGGTGCTCTTGGCCACCCCGAAGTCGGCCACCTTCACCTCGCCCTCGCGCGAGAGCAGCAGGTTCCCCGGGGAGACGTCGCGGTGCACGATCGCGAGCGGCGCTCCGTCCGCGCCGCGTCGTCGGTGCGCGTAGTCGAGCCCCTTGAGCGCCTCGATGGCGACGAGCAACGACAGGCCGAGCGGCAGCGGGCCGCGGCTCAGCAGCGCGCTCAGGTCCAGCCCGTCGACGTACTCCATGGCCAGGAACCAGCGCGCGTCGATCTGGCCGACGTCGAACGCCTGCACCACGTTCGCGTGGCTCAGGGACATCGCGACGCGGACCTCCTCGACGAAGAGCTGCGCGAAGCCGGGCTGCCCGGCGAGCTCCGGGCGGACGAGCTTGAGCGCGACGGGGCGCAGCACGCCGGGCATCGTCTCCACGCTCGCGAGGAAGACCTCCCCCATCCCCCCGGCCGCGATGCGCGCCTGGATGCGGTAGCGCCCCACGCTCTTCGGGTCGACCTCCACGCCGAAGGAGGATAACAGGCAGCGCAGCATGGAAGCGGGATTCGGACGCGCGGACATCACGGTGTGGGAGCGCCGCATGCCGATGCTCGGGTGGGGGCGAGAGGACAACGTCTCCCTCGGCGTGGAGGCGCCGCTCTACGCGCGGGCGCTCGCGGTGCGGAGCGCGGGCCGGACGGCGGTCTACGTGTGCGCCGACCTCTGCTTCATCGCGGCCGGCCTGCGGGTGGCGGTAGAAGAGGCCCTGCAGGAGACGCTGGGCGATCGGGTCCACCCCGCCGATCTCCTGCTCACCGCCACGCACACCCACAGCGGACCGGCCGGCTACAGCCACGCGTTCTTCTACGACCTGAGTGGCCCCGGTTTCTCGCGGCGCGTCTTCGACGGCCTCGTCCGGGGCATCGTGCGCGCGATCGAAGACGCAGTCGCCGCGCTCGCTCCGGCGCGGCTGCGCCTGGCCACGGGGTTCGTGCCCGGGGCCGAGCCCGTGGCCTTCAACCGCTCGCCCGGGGCGCACCGCCGGAACCGCGACGCCCACGCGGAGGACGTCGACCGGGAGATGCTCGTGCTCGACACGGGGCGCGGCGTCATCAGCTTCTTCGCCCTGCACGCGACCTCGGTGCACGGCGACGGCGCGCGCCTCCACCCGGACCACAAGGGCCTGGCCTGCGAGGCCTACGAGGCGGCGCGCGGCGTGCCCGCCATCTTCGCCCAGGGCGCGGCGGGCGATGTCACCCCGAACTACCGCTGGTCCGAGGCGCGCGGCGTCACGGTGGGCCGCCACGACGACGACCTCGACAGCGCCGCCTACTTGGCCGCGGTCCAGGCGCGCACCGCGGGTGTGATCGCGATGACGGAGGGGCTTCGGCTCGACGGCCCAGTCGGCGGCGCGCTCCGCCGCGTCGATCTCGAGCGCTGCCCCACCACGCGCGGCCCGACGACCATCGGGCGGCTCGGGGTGGCGATGGCCCAGGGCACGGCCGAAGGCCCCGGCCCGCTCGCGCCCTTCGCGCCGCTGGTCCGGCGCTTCCCGGGCAAGGCCACGCTCCTCGAGATCGGCCCCGATCGCCCGCGCCGCCTCTTCGGCCTGCTCGATCCCGCGCGTCTGCACCTCGATCACCCGGCCTTCGCCCACACGCGCCGGGTGAGCGCGGCGGGCGGCCTCGACGGACAGCCCTGGATCCCGACGATCCTGCCCGTCCAGCTCTGGCGGGTCGGCGCGTTCTGCATCGCCGCGCTGCCCAACGAGCCGACCACCATGGTGGGCCGCCGCCTCCGCGCGCGCCTCGAGGCCGCGCTCGCGCCGCACGGCGTCCGGCGGGTGCACGTCCAGGGCTACGCCAACGCCTACGCCGGGTACCTCACCACGCCCGAGGAGTACGGCGCGCAGCGCTACGAGGGCGCCTACACCCTCTTCGGCCCGCGCAGCTACGAAGCCTTCGCCGAGTCTCTGGAGGCGCTCGTCCCCGATCTGCTCGACGAGGCGCCGCGCGAGAGCGGCCCCGCGCTGCAGCGCTGTTCGCCGACGCAGCTGAAGGCGAGAGCCTGGCGAGGTCCCTGACGCGGGCTCACTCGTGCGGAGGCGTCTCGGTCTCTTCGCCCATCTCCCAGTCGGCCGGCATGGGCTCCCCCATGAGGGGCTCGGGGTCGATCATGCGGCCCACCTCGGGCGCGCCCTTGGCGAGCTGACCGATCGCGGTTCCCTCGAGCCACCCCGCGACGTCGAAGCCGCTCGCGCGGAAGAGCCCGAGGGCGGAGACCATCGAGAGGAGCGCGACGAAGAGGGCGGCGGCCCCGGTCAGCGTGCGGCGCGCGGCCTCGCGGAGGTTGGCGAAGCGGATGGGGGCGCAGTCGACGGTGCTCACGGTGCCGTCGGCGCGGCGGTAGAAGCGGACGCAGAGCCGCCCCTCGCGCTCGCTCAAGAGCGCCTCGGCCCGCGCGCGCGTCATCGCCGACAGGTCGTAGACGTTCTTGCGGCAGAGCCCGCAGAAGCGCACCTCGTCGTCGCCCTGCATGCCGGCCCAGTCCTCGGGGCACGGCTCCTTCACCGAGATCACGTCGAGCCCACGCTTGGCGGTCACTGCACGAGCTCCTCGGCCTGCTCTCCGACCTGCAAGGCCGAAGGGTCCTGGGCGTGCGGGATCGCGTGTTCCTGCGGCGGAAGCTCGGGCATCGGCGCGCCCATCATCACGACCGGCTCGTCCACGCGCAGCCAGCTGGCCAGCCCCACGAGGGTCGCCGCGCCGAGCCCGCCCGTCAGCCCCAGCACACCCACGAGGGCCGCGGCGGCGAGCCCCAGCGTCTTGCGCGCCGCCTTCCGCGCCGCCGCGAGCCGATCGGGCGCGCAGTCCTTGGTGGCCACCGTCCCGTCGGCGCGGCGGTAGAAGCGCACGCAGGCGCCGCTCTCGAGGAGCTGCTCGGCGTCGTCGGCCGTCATGCCCCCGAGGTCGAAGACGTCTCGGTCGCACAGGGCGCAGTGGCGGCGAAAGCCCTCGCCCGTCATCGCGTTCCAGTCCTGCGTGCACGGCTCGGCGACGTCGAGGACTTCCAGGTGGATTCGGCGCTGCATCGGTGCGTGGGACCGAGCCGCCAGCGCCGACCTTGGGAGGCGCCGGCCAAGCTCAGGGCCGCGCGGGCGCTGGCGGCGCCGCCGCCTCACACGCGCCGTCGTCCGGCGCGTCCGCCAGCCACGCGCGGAGGCAGCGGTAGCCGGGATCGTCCACGCTGCGGTAGACGGGATCTCCCTCGTGGGCCAGCCCCCCAGCCTCGACGGCGAGGGGCTTCAGGAGCGCGACGTGATCATCGACGGTGGGCGCGCCGGGATCGATGGCCTCGAACGCGGCCACGTTCCAGGCCAGCTCGTCGTCTCGGATCGGCTGCCCCCGCGCGTCGGGCTCGATCCGGAGGCCGTCGACGGCGTAGATCCGCAGCGGCCGGAGCCCCACCCCGTGGCAGTCGAGCGTCCCGCAGTCGCGCCCCACGACCGGCTGCACCTGCGCCACGTACCGGTCCGTGTCGAGCGGCGGGAGACTCGCGCTGTCCCCGACATCCGCCACGCACCCCGCGGCGAACAAGCTGGCCACGAGGACGAGGCGGCTCATGGTGCCTCCATGAGGTAGACGCGTCCGACCGAGTCGACGCCGGGCTCGCGGAAGTGGCAGCCGGCGCAGCTCGCCTCTCGACGCACCAGGGTCTCCATGCGCTGCTCCACGTCCCCGTCGGTGATCCACACCGTGAGCGGCGGCTCGGGCCAGTAGCCCAGGCGAGCGCGGCCGTCCTCGCCTCGCTCCGCGCCATCTCCGCCTTCGTCTTCCACCTCGAACATGAAGTTGCCGACCGCGTTCGTGACCGCGTCCGCCTCACGCCCTCTCGCGTCGCGCACGTGCACGACGATCCCGGCTCGGCCCTCGTCGTCGGGATCACTCGCGTACGCGTAGACGGTGCCGGCCAGCGCGAAGACGTCGCCTCCGGGGGCGTAGTCACGGCCGTGACAGTCGGCGCACGGGAACCCAGGGTTGTGCTCCTCGTCGCCGTCATCATCGGCGCCCAGCCGGATGAGCTCGTCGTAGCGCGCCTGCTCCGGGCCGGTCCCGATGCAGCCGGCCAGGAGGGCGAGCGACAGCGACGCGAGCGCTCGCTTCACGACGGCGTCCATCGCAGGCCCACCTGACCCAGGATCGCGAGCCGATCGCTGAGCAGGAGGAAGTCCTCCCAGTGCGTGACCATGGCCGCGCCGTCGACGTAGCCCGACAGGTCGTGCCACTCCCACTCCACTCGCAGGCCGCCCGTGACCGAGCCATAGGTCGAGAGGTCGCGGTCGAGGCTCCGCCAGAGAGGGATCTCCCCGGGCTCGGCGCGGTAGGTCCGCTGCCAGAAGGACGCGCCGGTCTGGAAGTAGCCGCGCGCGTAGCCTCCGAACCGCAGACCCCGGCTGACCGTGCCGAGGACCCGCGCGTCGACGAGGTGGCTCATGACCGACCAGTCGTCGAGGTAGATCTGGTAGTCGAGGCGGAGTGAGCCGTCGATGGGCTCCAGGTACTGCACGAGGCGCCCGCCCAGCGCGTGGCCCACGCGGGTGTCGGGCACGCTCTCCGGCGGCCGCTGCGGCGAGCGCTGGCGATCGAACTGCGCGGACGTGATCGACGCCTCGTCCACCGAGGCGGGGAAGAGGGGCACGTAGCGGTAGGGCTTCTCCATGTAGCCGTGCTGGGCGGTGAGGCCGTAGACCACCCGGAGGATCGTCTCCGGCCCGAGGTTCTGCGTCAGCGAGAGCGCCGCGCTGTGGGTGAAGAGCTCCTCGCTGAACACGCTCCAGGACGACCCGGAGCGGCCCACCACGTCCCACGTGAGCCCATAGGTGACGTCGAGCACGCTGTCGGGGGTGCCCAGCCGGCTGCGCCAGCCAGCGGTGAGGCCGTTCGAGAGGTAGTCGGGCTCCCACGAGAAGCGGTAGGCCAGCGAGAGCTGCTGGTCGCCGAGCGCGGCGACGCCGTCGAGCTGCCCCTGGGTGCGCGCCTCGAGGAAGCGCGGCGTCGCGTGACTGACGACGTCGACCGAGGCCGCGCTCACCACGTCGACGGCCGCGCTCGCGCCCACCCGGCTCCCGTCCGCGTCGAGCGCGCGCCGAACCGAGAGGGACGGCGTGTACGCCTGGACGTTGTCCGTGTCGGTGTAGACCAGGCCATCGAAGGCGACGCGCCACGGGCGCTGCTGCGCCGCCGCGGGGGCAGCGAGCGCGAGGACGACGCCCAGGCAGCAGCATCTCAGTTGCACCCGCACCCACCCCCTCCGCCGCCCAGCCCCCCCGCGGTGCCCTCGCGGACGCTCCAGACGTGGCGTCGGACGGCGTTCTCCTCCTCGTCGCCGTCGACGCTCATGATCTCGCGACTCAGGAGCTCACGCTCCCACGGCTGCGTCGTCGCGCAGCCCGAGCCGAGCGTGAGCGCCAGGCAGGTCAGCCAAGCACGCATGCGTCCTCACCTAGACACGCTCGCGCTCCGCGCCTGTTCGGGACCGAGGCGAGCCTCGAAGACCCAAGCCCCGCTGGGAAGGCGCGGTCCGAGCGACCATGAAGCGGGCGCTCGCACCTCTCCCTCTGGCCACCCTCTGCGGCTGCGCGCTCGGCGCGCTCTTCGCCCTCGTCGTCGCGGCGCTCTCGCTCGGTCCGCTCGAGGAGAGCCGTCACCCGCTCGCGCTCTTCGCGCTCGCGCCGCTCCCCGGCCTGCTCGGCGCGTGGCTCGACTGGGCCAGGCTCTGGCGACCGAGCGGTCGGACGCGGTTCTGGAGCCTGACGCTCCTGCTGCTGACGATGGCGGCGGCGCTCGAGGCGTGGCTCCTCTCGGGCGATCCCCTGTGGGCCGCCGCCCTGCCCCTCGGCGCGCTCACCGCGGTGTGCATCGGCGCGGTCCTGGTGACGCGCGCCCCGGCGCTCTTCGGGCTGCGGCTGATCCAGGGGCGGGTCCGACGCGACGAAGAGGACCAGGTGATCCTCGAGAGCGAGGGCGGGGTGATCACCCTCGACCGTCGCGACCCCGAGCTCGGCGCGACGCAGACCGTCGACGTCTCGATCGGCGCGCCCCTCGCCACCCTGGGCCGCGTGAAGCCAGTCGCACCCGATGGCTGCCCGTTCCGCAGCGAGCGGCGCGCCCACGCCTCCGCGCTGGTCGCCGTCGCCCCCGACCTCCCGTCGCTGCGTGGCGTGCTCCGCCGGCGCGCGCGGGCCTGGGCGACGTTCCTGTGCGCGCTCGCGGTCGGCGCGACCGCCCTCGTGGCCGCCGCGCGGTACTCGCCGCCCGCGGAGACTCCGGAGCGCGCCGCGCTCCAGGCCTCGGTTCTGGCCTCCAGAGCGTCGAACCCGCGGGCATAGACCGGGCGCGCCTCGGCGCGGACCGTCAGCCTACCCGACCGGGGGATGTGCGAGCCCTCCGTCCGACCTACAACTGCGTGTATGCACGCCCGTCGACGCTGGCTCCTCGCCATCCCCGCGCTCGTCGGTGCGGTCCTGCTCGCGCTCTGGCTCTGGCCCGAGGACCTGTCCAGCCCGAGCGGCGACGGCGCGATGGGAGGCGGCTTCGACGACGTCACGGTGCTGGGCGGAGCCGGCGGGGCGCGAGGCGGCGATCTGGGCGAGGCGGGGGGCGCGCGCGGCGGTGACGCGGGGCTGTCGGCCTCGGAGTGGCGACCGACGGCGAGCGTGGTCGACGACCCGGGCAGCCCCCACGGGAGCCTGCACGGGCGCGTGGTCTCGAGCCGGGACGGCGCGCCGGTGGCGGGGGCGGAGCTGGTCTTCCTGCGCGAGGGGAGCTCCACCACCGCCCGCAGCGACGCGCAGGGTCGCTTCGCGGCCCAGGTGAGCGAGCCCGGCCGGTACGTGCTCTCCGTCGCCACCGCCGAGGGCTTCCTCCCCTACGCGCCCGAGTGGGGGCACAGCGCGATCGCGTTCGAGGCCCGGCCGCGGCAACGCATCGAGGGCGTGGTCGTGCAGCTCCGCCCCGAGCGTCAGGTCGAGGTGCAGGTCGTCGACGGCGACGAGGCTCCCGTGGCCGGCGCGAGCGTGCGCGTGCTGGGCGCGAGCTCCGGTGAGCGCGCGATGGCCCCCGTCCGCGAGGCGTACACCACCGACGCCGAGGGCCGCGCCACGGTGACGCTCTGGCGCTGGGCCTCGATCGAGGCGCGCCACCCCGACCACGGCCTCGGGCGGGCGCGCGCGCGGGGCGCCGACACGATCCAGATCACCCTGCGGCCCGCGCGCCCGGAGCAGACCGCGTCCGAGTCGATCGCGGGGCGCGTGGTCGACACCGCGGGCCAGCCGATCGAGGGCGCGCTGGTCACCGCCTTTCGCCGCGCGCGCGGGCTCCACCCGTCGGCGCAGGGGGCGACCGGCGCGGACGGATCGTTCGAGCTCCTCGGTCTCGACGTCGGCGAGCACGTGTTGATGGCGCGCCACCCGATGCACCCTGACGCGCGGGTGGGCCCGGTGCAGACGGGCGCCACCGACGCGACCCTCACGATGCAATCGGGCCTGACGATCGCGGGGCGCGTGGTCGACGCGGAGGGCCAGGCGGTGCCCGCGGTGCACGTGAGCGCGCGCGGCGGCGGGACCGCGCTGACCCGCCGCACGATGGGCGCGGTGGTGAGCTACGACGCGGACGGTCGGTTCCTCGTCAGCGGCCTCTCGGAGGGCGAGTACGAGCTGGTCGCGACCTCGCGGGGCATGCCGCCCTCCGACCCGGTGATGGCCACGGCGGGCGGCCCGGACGTGACGCTCACCCTGGAGCGGGGCGCTCAGATCCTCGGCCTCGTGCGCGACGACGAGGGCGCCCCCATCGCTGGCGCCCGCGTGTCGATCGAGACCGGGCTCGGGCGGCGCAGCGCCACCGCCGACCCCATCGCGCCGACCGTGACCGACGCGGACGGCGCGTTCGTGCTCGACGGTGTGGGGAGCGAGCCGCGCTCCATCCGTGTGACCGCGGACGGGCACCACGGGCGGCTCGTCTCGGGCTTCACGGCCGCGAGCGGCGCGACGCGACGGCTCGAGGTCACGCTCTCCCGGGTGGCCGATGGAGAGGAGGCGCGCACGGAGCTCGTCGGCATCGGTGTGAACGTCTGGCCGCGCGGCGACGCGCTCGTGGTCGGCAGGGTGGTCGAGGGCGGCAGCGCCGAAGCGGCAGGCCTCCACCGCGGCGACCGCATCCTCGCCGTGGACGGGGCGCCGGTCGAGGGGCTCGGCTTCCGCCCCGCGCTCGAGCGCATCCGCGGCACCGAGGGGAGCACGGTGGTGCTGACGATCCAGCGCGCCGGTGAGGACGCGCCCGCGCAGCTCCCGATCGTGCGCACCCGCATCCGGACCTGACGCTCAACGCCTCAGGAGCCGCTCGACCTGCTCCTGGATGGCGTCCGCGGAGACCGGCTTCGTCAGGTGGAGGTCGAACCCGGCCTCTCGCGCCTGCCGCCGATCGGAGGGCTGCCCGTAGCCGCTGGCCGCGATGAGCACGAGCTCCGGACCCAGGGACTCGCGAAGCGTGCGAGCCACCGCATAGCCGTCCATGCCCGGCAGGCCGATGTCCACGACGGCCGCGTCGGGACGCTCGCGCAGGACCAGCTCGACTCCGGACACGCCGTCCTCGGCGGAGACCACGCGGTGGCCGCGCCGCAGCAACGCCAGCTCCATCATCTCCCGCGCGTCGGCGTTGTCCTCCACCAGGACGATGTGTCGCGAGGCTGCGCGTGAGCCACCACAAAGAGGCGCACGGACGTCCGGCCCTCGGTCCGGCGCGAGCGGCAACTCCACGATGAACGCGCTCCCCTGGCCCAGCCCGGCGCTCTCGGCTTCGACGGTCCCACCGTGACGCTCGATCAGCGTGCGCACCAGGGTCAGCCCGACGCCCATCCCGCCCTGACAGCGATTGAGGCTCCCCTCGACCTGCACGAACTCGTCGAAGATCGTGGCGAGCACGCTCGGGTCCATTCCGACTCCGTCGTCCTCGACGCGGACGCGGACCCGGTCACCGTCGACGCTCACGCGCACCACGGCGTGCCCTCCGTCGGGCGTGTACTTCACGCAGTTCGTCAGCAGGTTCCCGATGGCCTGCTCGAGGCGGGCCGCATCGCCGTCCACGAACACGCGCTCGGGGCACTCGACCGAGAGCGCGACGCCCGCCGCGTCGAACCGCGGGCGCCACGCCTCCACCCACTGCGAGAGCGACATCGAGAGGTCCAGCGGCCGCTTCGCCAGCTCGAGCTTCCCCGCGGTGATGCGCGCCACGTCGAGCAGATCGTCCACCAGCCGCGTCAGCTGCTGGGTCTGCCTGCGCAGGACGGCCAACGCGGGGTCGCCTTCCTCGACCGTCTCCTGGAGACGCTCGCCCGCGAGCGCGATCGAAGACAGCGGGTTGCGCAGCTCGTGCCCCAGCATGGCGAGGAACTGGTCGCGACGATGAATCGCCCGACGCGCGTCGTACTGCCGTCGGCGCGCCCGCAGCGCGGTGCGTGTGGCCTGCACCAGCGTCCGCAGGCGGAGCGGCGTGTCGAGGATGGTCACGTTGCCGAGGGGCGCCAGGTGCTCGGCCCAGTCACGCGAGCGCTCACGCCGGCTCGCGATGAGCACGGGCATGTCCGACCACGGCGCTTGCATCGCGAGGACGGCCGATATCTGCGTGATCGCCTCCGCCGTCAGCTGCTCCTCCGTGACGACCACGGCCCCCGCCCCCGCGCGAATGCTCTCGCAGAGCGCCTCCACGTTCGAGCAGCCCGCCCCCGCGATGCCGTGTCGGCCGAGCTCGTGACACGCGACCTCCGCGTCCCGCGCGCTGCTCGCCCAGACCAGGACACGCTCGCTGTCGGCCTCACGTGTCATCATGGGCGTCGCCCATCAGGCCCGCCTTTTCGCCGACGAACGAAGGGATGCCGGACAGGACGCCATGGAAGCCGGTCAGCGGGGCGCCCACGCGGAGCCCTCCGTCGCCGATCTGCAGCTCGCGGATGGCGGTCTCGTGCGCGCCGAAGCGGTTCTTCAGCATCGAGATGCCGCGTCGCACGCGACCTTGCGCCTCGAAGAAACGTACGAGGACCAGCGCGTCGGCGACATAGGTCACGTCGGCGGGCGTGGTCATCTGACCCACCAGACCGTGCTGGGCCATGATCAGCACCGTCACCACGCCTCGCCGCCTCAGATAGTCGAGCAGCTCGTGGACGTGGAGGGTCAGGAAGCGCTCCTCGGGCATCGCGTAGACGTAGCCGTTGAGGCTGTCGATGCCGACGAAGCCCACGCCGTGCTCGTCGACCTCCTCCCGCACACGGTGGCTGAACTCGCCGGGCGAGAGCTCGGCCGGGTTGACGTGCCACAGGCGAAGCCGTCCCTCGTCGAGCGCGCCGCGCAGATCCGAGCCCAGGGCCGCGGCGCGGCCGAGGAAGGCCTCCTCCGCCTCCTCGAAGAGGTAGATCGTGGCCTTCTCCCCCTGTCGGAGCGCCGCGTGGGCCAGCTGGGCGAGCAAGCTCGATTTCCCCGCGCCGGCAGGCCCGATGACGAGCGTGCTGGACCCGCGGGCGAGCCCATCCCCCAGGAGCGCGTCGAGCTCCGTCACACCCGTCCGCAGCGACGGGCCGGGCTCCGCCTGCGGCGCGCCATCGGAGATGAGCCGGGGGTAGACACGCACGCCGCCCGTCTCGATCCGAAAGTCGTGGTAGCCGCCCCGGTAGGCCGTGCCCCGGAGCTTCCGGACGCGCAGGCGGCGCCGCTCCGGGCCATACTCGGGAGCGCGACTCTCGAGAGAGACGATCCCGTGCACGAGGCTCTGGATCTCGGTCTCGGCCCGCGGCGCGCTCGAGTCGCTCATGAGCAGCGCCGTGGTCCCCATCTGGATCAGGCGGCGCTTGAGGTTCATCAGCTCGCGCCGGAACACGAGCGGCGAGCCGGCCATGAGCTCGAGCTCGGCGAGCGAGTCGAAGACGACGCGGCGCGGCTGCAGGCGCTCGATCTCGTCGAGGATGGAGCGGCTCGTACGCCGCAGCTCCACCTCGGCCGGGTCGAACATGGAGCGCGCGCCCGAGTCGCTGGCCTCCTCGGCCGCGTCGAGCTCGAAGAGGGTGACGCCCTCGAGCGTCCAGCCGTGGGACTGCGCCACCTGCTCGACCTCGGCGCGCGTCTCGTAGAGGGATACGTAGAGCACCGGCTCACCCCGCGCCGCCCCCTCGAGGAGGAACTGGAGACCGATCGTGGTCTTCCCGGCGCCGGGGTGGCCCAGCACGAGATGCAGGCGCTGACCGGGCCAGCCGCCGTGGAGGACTTCGTCGAGCCCGGGCACGCCGGACTCGATGGCGGTAATCGTGGACATCAATCGATGCAGACTACTCGGGAGCTCGCAGAGGGGGTAGTCCCCGCCCACGCCGCCACCACCCAGTTTCGGGCGCCGGAGACCCTGCAGTACGCTCCGCGGCATGCGGCGTGTCGCGCTCCTCACCGTCTCGCTCCTCGTCGCGTGCGATGGCCCGACCCGCGTCGACGACGCGGGGGTCCTCGACGCGGGACCCCCCGACGCGGGCCGCGTCTACGTGCCCGAGCCGTTCAGCCCCACCGCGGCCACGCGCGCCTACTGCCCCCTCGACGACGACGCGGTGGAGGCGCGCATCACGGAGCTGCTGGCCGCGCTGAGCCTCCGCGAGAAGGTCGCGATGATGAGCGGCGGGGCGGTGGCCATCGTCGACCACGCGTGGCGCACGGACGGCGTCGAGCGGCTCGGCCTCCCCGGCTTCGCGATGCTCGACGGCCCGCGCGGCCTGAGCGCGTTCAGCAACCTGCGCGGCACCGCGTTCCCCGTCGGCATGGCGCGCGGCGCGACGTGGGATCCGGCGCTCGAGCGCGAGGTGGGAGCGGCGATGGCGCGCGAGCTGCGATCGGTGTCGGCCGACGTGCTGCTCGCGCCGACGATCAACCTCCTGCGGCACCCGCGCTGGGGCCGCGCACAGGAGACCTACGGCGAGGACACGCACCACGTGGGCGAGATGGGCGTCGCCTTCATCGAAGGCGTGCAGTCCGAGGGCGTGCTCGCGAGCGCGAAGCACTTCGCCGCGAACAGCATCGAGGACACGCGCCACACCGTGAACGTCGAGATCGACGAGCGGACCCTGCGCGAGGTCTACCTCCCGCACTTTCGCCGCGCCGTGCAGGAGGCCCAGGTCGCGTCGATCATGAGCGCCTACAACCAGGTCAACGGCCTCTACTGCGACCTCAACGCGCACCTCCTGAACGACATCCTGAAGGGCGAGTGGGAGTTCGCGGGCTTCGTCGAGTCGGACTGGATCCTCGGCACCCACGGCGACGTGGAGTCCGTTCGCGCCGGGCTCGACATCGAGATGCCCAACGACGCGAACTTTCGCCGCCTGCGCGCCGCCGTCCTGAACGGCGCGATGGCCGAGTCGGAGATCGACGCGAGCGTCCGGCGCATCCTGCGCGCCCAGCTCTGCTACGCCCTCGACCCCGCGGTGCGCGGCATGGACGACCCGAGCGCGAGGGAGACCGACGCCCACCTCGCGCTCGCGCGACGCGCCGCGACCGAGAGCGTGGTCCTGCTCGAGAACGACGGCGTCCTGCCGCTGGCCGCCGACGCGACCCTCTTCGTGGCCGGGCGCGCGGCCGACGTGGAGAACATCGGCGACGAGGGCTCGAGCCGCGTGCGACCCAGCGACGTCGTCACCGTGGTCGAGGGCCTCGAGGCGCGCGGCGTCGCCTTCACGCACCTCGCCGGCACCACCCTGGACGCCGCGCAGGAGGCGGCGGCGCGCGCGGCCGACGTGGTCGTCGTCGTCACCGGGCTGCTCGCCGAGGACGAGGGCGAGGCCGAGATCGGCGGCGGCGACCGGGAGAGCCTCGAGGTGCCCGCGGACGAGGTCGCGCTCATCCGCGCGCTCGCCGCGCTCAACCCGAACGTGGTGGTCGTGCTCGAGGGCGGCGCCGCGTTCACCGTGAGCGACTGGTCCGGTGACGCGCGCGCGCTGATGATGGCGTTCTACCCGGGGCAGCACGGCGGCCACGCGCTCGCGGATCTGCTCTTCGGAGACGCGAGCCCCTCGGGTCGCCTCCCCTTCTCGATGCCCGCGCGCGAGGCCGACCTGCCCCCATTCGACAACACGTCCGAGACGGTCCGCTACGAATATCTCCACGGCTACCGTCACCTCGCGAGCGAGGGCACGGCCGCGGCCTACCCCTTCGGCTTCGGCCTCGGCTACACCACCTTCACGCACGACAACCTGACCCTGTCGAGCGAGACGATCGACGCGGACGGGACGCTCGAGCTCACCGTGGACGTGATCAACGCCGGCGCCACGCGCGGCCGCGACGTGGTCCAGCTCTACGTCGCGGCCGAGGGCAGCCGCGTCTCGCGCGCCCCCTGGGATCTGCGCGCCTTCGCCTCCGTAGAGCTCGAGCCGGGCGCGCGGGAGACGGTCACCTTGCGCGTGCCCGTCCGCGATCTCGCCTTCTGGGACGAGGCCGCGGGGGCGTGGGAGGTCGAGCGCGTCGCCTACACCGCCCGCGTCGCCCACCACGCCGAGGACCCCGGGCTCAGCGCGGCGTTCTCAGTCGAGTGAGGGCGGGCGGCTCGCGCGCTCGTCGATCTGGCTCGGGTCGAGCGCCTCGCGCGCCGCGCCCGGGCCCCGCCAGAAGAGGAGCACGACGAAGCCGGCGACGGTCAAGGTGATCTGCACCGCGTGGCTCAGGAGCGCGATCGCCACCGCGCGCGTCTCGGTCGTGTGGAGGATCTCGGCCGACATCTGGAAGCCGAGCTCGCTCGCCCCGAGCTGCCCCGGGATCATGACCGCGACCGCCGCCACGACGAGGTAGACGCCGTGCACGGCGAGCGCGCCCGCGACGCTCGGGGTGATGCCGACCGCGGCGGCCACGACGCCGAAGTGGCCCGCCTGGAAGACGCGGCCGAGGATCATCGCGCCGACGGGCTTGACCGGGTAGAGGGGCGTCTCGCGCGAGGCGCTGTGGAAGGCCGCGGCGTGCCGACCGAGGCGGGGAAAGCGGTGCCCGAGCCACGCGCCGAGGCGCTCGTACCGAGCGGCGGCGCGCAGCGCGAGGCCGAAGACGTTCATCGACGCGAAGTGCGCGAGCAGCACCCAGGTCAGGATGGACCAGCCGGTCACCACGTAGGCCGCCCACGCGCTGAGCAGGGTGAACGTGCCCGACGAAAGCAAGACGTTCGCCTGGTTCGCGGTCCCCATCGCGGCCGCGGTCGCGCCGCCCGTCCAGCGCGACAGCAGGCTCGCCTTGACGGCCTCGGCCGTCGCGCGCCCGGCCGGGGCGACCGCCATCACGGAGTACGCGACGAGGTGAGACGCGAGGAGCGGCAGCCACGGCACGACCTTGCCGCGCGTACCGAGGGTCTGCCGCGTCGACACGCCGTCCATGCCGATGCGCAGGACCTCGAGCGCGGTCGCGAGCGGCAGCCACGGCAGCGCAGGCACGAGCACCTCGGTCAGCTGCTCGACGCCCACCTCGAGCACGATGGCCACCACGGCGGCGAGCCCGAGCAGGGCGAGCAGCACGCGGGCGGCGATCCAGAAGCGGGCGCGGTTCTCGGGGCTCACGGCGGTCGGCGAAGCATGAGGGATCGCAGAGATTTCGCTCTCCTTTTTCATCAGGAGTCGCGAGCCGTCGCGCGCGGCTCACGCCGCATCTCCACGCAACGGCTGCGCCTCCAGCCGGGCTCGCGGCCCACGCGTCGCAGTCCCTGCGCGCTCGCCGCGCGCCGTGCGCGGCGCAGGATTTTCGAGCCCGCCGCGGAGGACGAGCAGACGCGGCGCGGCCCTGCCCCGGGGGTACGTGCGCCTCGAGAAGGAAGAGGAGAAGACCCATGATGCGCCAACACCCGATGACCTGGTTCGTCGCCGTGGCCGTCATCGCGCTCGGATGCGCCAGCGATCGAGGGGACGCCGCGGGGAGCGTCGCCGCCATCGACTCGCTCGACCCCATCGGCCCGGGCGCCCCCGTGCCGCTCTTCATGATCGACGCCGGTCGCAACGGGATCCCTTCGCAGACCCCGGAGCAGAACGAGCCGGTCACGGAGGAGGGCGAGGCGCCCGAGGAGTGCGCCGCAACCGAGTGCGGCGAAGGCCACTCGTGCTGCTGGGCCGACGGCCAGTGCTACCCCGACTCGTGTCTCGATTGCTGCCCCTCCGAGGACGACCGCGCCCTCCCGCGCTTCGTGCGCATGGACACCGGCTCGATCCCGCGCGACGACCTCGCGGGCCCGCGCCCCCCGCCCGACTTCACGCCCGCTGGCCCACGACCGCCCGGCCCCGGCTCCCCGGATCCCGGCCCCATGCCCGCGACGCCCTGAGGCGCGAGCGTGGCGGTGTCGGGAGGCGGAGGTGGTCCACCTGTCGGCGGCGTGGCCCTCGCGGGCGACGTAGCCTTCGTCGCGAGTGACGCACCCCAGGATCACGAACGTCGCGCTGCTCCTCGCGGCCCTGAGCGCCGCGGGTTGCAACGTCGTGCGCTGGCAGCAGGCCGCGCTCGTCGGCGACCTGCGCGCGCGGGGGCTGCGCGCCGCGGACGCCGACGTGGGGGGCGCGACCGTCCATCACTGGCATCGCGGTGGCGAAGGCACTCCCGTTCTCTTGCTGCACGGCTTCGGCACGCCCGCCCTGTGGCAATGGAGCCGCCAGCTGGAGGCGCTCGAGGGGCGGCCACTCGTCTTGCCCGACCTGCTCTACTTCGGTGGCTCTACCGGGACGGGAGATTTCTCTCTCGACGCGCAGGTCACGGCGGTGAGCGGTCTGATCGACCAGCTGGGCTACGGGCGGGTAGACGTCGTGGGGATCTCCTACGGAGGACTCGTCGCGTACGAGCTCGCCGCCGCGCGACCGGACCGCGTCCGTCGGCTGGTGATGATCGACAGCCCGGGGCGCGCCTACACACGTGCAGATCTGAGACGTCTTCGTGCCCGGTGGGGCGTACGGCACGTGGAGGATCTCTTCGTGCCCCGGACCGACGCCGCGACGCGGCGCCTCGTGGCCCTGGCGTACGCCGACCCGCCATGGATGCCAGACTTTCTGCTGTCGCAGATTCGCGACGTGTTCTACCGAGACCCCGAGGCGCTCCGAGCGGTGCTGCGGGCGCTCGTCTCAGACCTGGAGCGGCTGCGGCAGCGCCCGGACCCCGTGGCGCCGACGCTGATCGTCTGGGGGCGAGAGGACGCGGTGTTCCCTCTGCCGATCGGCCGGCGTCTGGGGGCCCGGCTCGGCCCGCGCGCGCGATTGCTGGTGATCGACGACGCGGCCCACGCGCCGAACGTGGAGCATCCGGAGGAGGTCAACGCGGCGCTTCGGCGGTTCTTGCGTTGAGGCGCTCGCGGAGCTGCTCGGCCGCGTCGAGCATGCCGACGCCGGGGTCGTCGAGGAGGTCTCCGTCGAGCTCGATCACGGCGCCGTCGCAGGCGCGGAGGCGGGAGAGCAGGGGGTGGTCGCAGAGCGTCGCGCGCATGCCTTCGCGGGTGACGATGAGGTCGGGGTCGAGCGTGAGGAGCTGCTCGGCGTCGTACTGCGGCCAGCCGTCGAGGTGGGCGGCGAGGTCGCGCAGCCCCGCCGCGACGATCACGTCGTGGTAGCTGGTGCCGCGCGCGCCGCCGTAGAGGCGGTCGGCGTAGACGCTCACGTAGAGGGCGCTCTCCGACGGGGCGCCGGGCGCGAGCCGATCGAGGCGCCGATCGAAGCGCTCGGCGTAGCGCGCCCCGCGCTCGGGCGCGCCGCAGAGCGCGGCGATCTGACGGATGTCCTCGGTGAGGGTGCGGCGGCCCTCGAGCGCGCCGAGGTCGAACACCGTGAGGCCCGCCTCGCGCAAGCGCTCGACGCGGCGGCGCGCGGCGACGTTGTGGGTGAGCACGAGGTCGGGGCGCAGGGCCAGGATGGCCTCGGTGTCGTCGAGCGAGCCGATCGTCGTCGCGCCCGCGAAGCGATGTCCGTCCGGTCCCTCGGCGCTGCGCGCGGTGAACGCCACTACGCGATCGCGCGGGCAGAGCTCGAGCAGCAGCCGGTCCGCGACGGTGCTCGCGGACACGATCCGCCGGAAGTCACGGAGCTGCACCGTCACGCCGGTCGCGTCGGTCAGGTCCGTGACCCGCTGCGCCGCGTCGGGCTCCGTCGACGCGCTCCGCGGCGCCCGCGTGGCCATCGCGACGGACGCGACGAGCGCGAGCGAGACGGCGGCGCCGTTCAGCAGCGAGGTGCGGCTCACGTCGGGTCTCCGAGTCGGAAGCCGAGCGCGGCGTCCTCGAGGAGCTCCACGCCGTAGACGGCGCGGACGTGCTCGGGAGTGACGACCTCCGCGCTGGCGCCCGACGCGACGACAGTGCCCTCCTTCAAGAGCAGCGCGCGGTCGGTGCGGCGACGCGCGGCGTCGAGCCCGTGCAGCACGACGACGATCGCGTAGTCGTCCTCGGCCAGCTCCCGGAGGAGCTGATGCAGCTCGAGGGCGTGCCGGACGTCGAGCGCCTCGGTGGGCTCGTCGAGCAAGATCGCGTGCGACTCGGTCGCGAGGGCGCGGGCGAGGAGGACGCGGCGCGCCTCGCCGGCCGAGAGGTGATCGAAGCGGCGGCGCGCGAGCCCGACCACGTCGCAGCGCTCCATCGCGTCCTGGATGGCCCGCCGATCGGCCTCGCCCACGCGTCCCAGGCCGCCCGTGTGTGCGTAGCGCCCGTGTCCGACGACCGTCTCGACATGCAGCGCGGAGCTGAGCTGCGTGCGCTGCGGCACGTAGGCGAGGCGCTTGGCGCGCGCGCGCGCCTCGAGATCACGGAGCGGCGCGCCGTCGAGGGTGACGCGGCCGTCGTAGGGGAGCAGGCCGACGATGGCCTTGAGGAGCGTGCTCTTGCCGGCGCCGTTCGGGCCCAGGATGCAGCTCACCGCCCCGCGCGGCGCCTCGAACGAGACGCCCTGGAGCACGGTCCGCGCGCCCCGCTTCACCGAGAGATCCGAGACCTCGATCATGGCTCCTCCCGCGCGGAGCGCAGCAGCAGGAGCAGGAAGAGCGGCGCGCCGAGGATGCCGGTGACCACGCCGAGCGGGACCTCGGTCTGGGTCGGCAGCGCGCGCGCGAGGAGATCGCACGCCCCGAGGAAGACGCCGCCGCCGAGCAGCGCCGCGGGCACCAGGCGCCGATGCTCCGAGCCCACGAAGGGTCGCAGCGCGTGGGGCACCACGAGGCCCACGAAGGCGATGTTGCCGCCGAGCGCGACCGCGGCCGCGGTCAGGACCGCCACCCAGATGATCGACCAGCGGCGCGCGCGCGTGACGTCGACGCCCAGGGTGGACGCCTCCTCGTCGCCGCTGAGCAACAGATCGAGCGGGCGGCCCCAGAGATAGGCCGCGATCAGCCCCGCCCCGACGAGCGGAAGCGCGAGGCGCACGTGCGGCCAGCCCACGCCGCCGAGCCCGCCGAGGGTGAAAGAGACGACGGCCCGGCCGAGCTCGTGGTGCTCCTGCGCGATCGTGGTCAGGAACGAGCCCACGGCGAGGAAGAGCGAGGTGAGCGCGAAGCCGATGAGCAGGAGCGAGAGCAGGTCGGCGCCTCGGCGCACGAAGGCGAGGAGCACGAGCAAGCTCGCCAGCGCCCCGAGCAGACACCCGATGGGCAGGACCATCTCGGCCGCGAGCCAGGGCAGCGAGGACGCGACCGCGCCGTGGGCGAGGAGCACGCACTGACCACCGAACGACGCCCCCGCCGTGGTCCCGAGGATGGAGGGCGAGGCGAGCGGGTTGCGGAAGAGCCCCTGGACCACCACGCCGCCCACCGCGAGGGCGCCGCCCGCGAGCAGCGCGCCGAGGACCCGCGCGCCGCGGAGCTCCAGGAAGACGCGGCGGAGGTCCTCGTCGCCGAGATCGCCGGGCCCGACGAGGAGCGCGCCGAGGGACACCAGGGCGAGCCCCGCGAGGAGCACGATGTACGTCCAGGCGGTCCGGCTCACGGGGCCTTGGTAGCACGCAGCGCGGAAATTCGCCGTGGTTCCCCACCCTTGCCCGTTTTCACAGCTATCCCCGTTTTGGGGCGCTTGATAATGAGATTGACTTTCAATGTGGAAGGGTTAGATCGGATGGAGTCGTGCTGGTCTGTCATTGCCATCGGGTCAACGATCGAATCATCCGCGAAGCGGCCGAAGCCGGCGCGCGCAGCTGCGACGATGTCGGCGCGGCGTGTGGCGCGGGGACCGGATGCGGCGGCTGCCGCCCCGCGATCGAGGGTGTGCTGACGAGCGTGCGTGCCTCCGAAGGCGGCGCCTCGCTCCCGCTCATCCGCGCGCCCGAGCCCGGCGTCTGATCGTTCCGATCGAGCGCGTGACGCGGTGACCCTTCCGCGATAGCGTCCGGGCATGAAGGGCGATCCCGACGTCATCGAGCTGCTCAACGAGGTCCTCACGGCCGAGCTGACGGCGATCAACCAGTACTTCATCCACGCCAAGATGTGCGAGGACTGGGGCTATCATCGCCTCGCGAAGAAGAAGCGGCACGAGTCCATCGAGGAGATGCACCACGCCGACTGGGTGATCTCGCGCATCCTCCTGCTCGAGGGCGTGCCGAACATGCAGCGCCTCTTCCCGGTGCGCGTCGGCGAGAACGCCGTCGAGCAGCACGAGCTGGATCTCGCCGTCGAGATGGAGGCGCGCGACCGCCTCAACCGCGGCATCGAGCTGGCCCGGGCCAAGAAGGACAACGGCACCGCGGACCTGCTCGAGAAGATCCTCCAGAACGAGGAGGAGGGCATCGACTGGCTCGAGTCCCAGCTCCACCTGGTCGGGGAGATCGGCAAGGAGCACTACCTCGCCGGGCAGATCGGGCACGAAGAGGGCTGACGGTCCCTTGCCAGCAGCTCCGTTGAAGGTCGCGCCGGACACCGTCGTCAGCTTCGAGTACCGGCTCACCGACGACGAGGGGGTGGTCGTCGACGAGACGGACGGCGCGCCGGCCCACTACCTCCACGGCCACGACAACATCCTGGACGGGCTGGAGCGCGCGCTCGAGGGCGCGGAGCTGGGGGAGGAGCGCTCGGGCATCCTCCCGGCGAAGGACGCGTTCGGCGAGGCGAGCGACCGCGCGCCGCACCGCGTGAGCCGCTTCGCGTTCCCCAAAGACGCCGCGCTGACCCCCGGGACGCACTTCTTCGTCGACGAGGACGGCGCCCAGCGAGACTTCTGGGTCGTGAAGGTCGAGGGCGACCACGTGCTCGCCCGGCCCGAGCACCCCCTCGCTGGCCAGCGAATGCGCTACTGGGCGCGGATCCTCGGCGTGCGCCCCTCGACCGAGCGAGAGCGCGAGCACGGCCATCCGCTGTAGCAGGCAGCTGAAGAACGCGAGCGTTCTTCACCCGCCTGCCCCTTGCCCGTGCCCCTGCCCCTGCCCTTGCCCGCCAATCGGCGGTCACAGGCGCGCGGCACTGCGAGCACCCATCCACGGTGATGCCGCGCGTCACGCGCTGCAATGGGTTCGGGCTCCACGCCCAGCAACCGCAGGCACGGGCATCGGCACGGAAGCAGCCTGCTCGCTGTGGCGTGATGCGCGCGCGCGCTATGGTCCCGCCATGTATCGGATCACCAAGGGGATCCACGCGCACTTCGCGCACCACGTCCGGGGCCACCGCGGCGCCTGCATCTCGCTGCACGGTCACACGTGGAAGCTCGAGGTGACGGTCGCGGCGGAGACGCTCGACGACGAGAGCTTCGTCGTGGACTTCTCGGTGATGAAGCGCGAGGTCCTCCAGCCCGCGCACCTGCTGCTCGACCATTCGCTCGCGATCGGCGAGGCGACCTGGGCCGAGACCAAGGACAGCCTGGCGACGCTGGGCAACATCCTCGTCGACTCGCGGCAGCACACCATGGGCAGCCGGGGCGAGCTCCAGCCACACCTCCAGGGCGAGCTCGCGGGCGCCCGCAACGAGCTGCCCGGGGACATCAAGATCGCCGTCTTCCCCTTCGCGCCCACCAGCGAGACCCTCGCCCGCTGGCTCTACGAGCTCGCGGAGGAGCGCCTCGCCGACGACCGCGTCTCGATCGTCAACGCGCGCATCTACGAGGCGCTCCACCCCGTGGAGACCTGGGCCGAGTACGCACCGCGCTGATCAGGGCAGCGGCCGCTCGAGGGCCGCCCGCTCGGCCTCGCCCGTCGAGGCTGCCACCCACCACAGCCACATGAGCCACACAGGCGTCACTTGACAGTCGATTCGGCTGCCGTATGCCTCGAACTCAGATGATTCGGCTGGATGACACCGATCGGCAGATCCTCGAGATCTTGCAGCGCGACGCGCGCACCAGCCTGGCGGCGCTCGCCGAGGCGGTGGGGCTCACGGCCACGCCGCTCCGCGCGCGCATCGAGCGGCTGGAGTCGGACGGGGTGATCCGCGGCTATCACGCGGACGTGGATCCGACCCTGGTCGGCCGGCCGGTGCGCGCCTTCGTGCACGTCACGATGAAGGACCAGGGGCTGGATCATCACAAGCGCTTCGTGCGCGAAGTGGCGGAGCTGCCCTCGGTGGTCTCGCTGCATCACATCGCGGGGGAGGAAGACTTCGTCCTCGAGGTGCTCTTCGAGGACATGGGCTCGGTGCGCACGTTCTTGCTGGAGAAGCTCGGGTCCATCTCGAGCATCGGCAGGGTCAAGACGAGCTTCGTGCTCGAGTCGCCCAAGCGGCGCGCCGCGGTGCCGCTGGCCGAGCCCCCCGTGCCCCCGAAGTCCTCGGGGAGGACCAAGCGCAAGAAGCGTGGAGGTGGATCGTGAGCGTCGCCGCGTTCGGAGCTCTCTGTGTCTCGTCGCTCTTCACGGTGATCGACCCGCTCGGCGTCGCGCCGATCTTCGCGTCGATGACGGCCCGGGTCGACGCGCGCGCGCGCCGGCGCACGGCGCTGAAGGCGGTGCTGACCGCGCTCTGCGTCCTGGCCGTCTTCGCGATGAGCGGCTCGGCGCTCCTGCGCCTCTTCGGCGTGACCATCGAGGCGTTCCAGATCGCCGGCGGCATCCTCTTCGCGTTGCTCGGGCTCGCGATGCTGAACGGCTCGACCGCGCGCCCCGCCGCCAGCGACGACGAGGGCGACGCGCACGAAGACCCGAGCGTGGTGCCCCTCGGCGTGCCGCTCATCGGCGGCCCGGGCGCGATGACCACCGTGATGGTGCTGACCGGCCAGGCGGAGACGCCCGCGCACGTCGGCATGCTCGCCGGCGCGGTGCTGGTCGTGCTCGGCCTGACCTGGGCCGTGCTCGCGATGGCCCCCGCGCTCTTCGCGCGGCTCGGGCGCCAGGGCGTCGCGCTGACCACGAAGATCATGGGTCTGGTCGTCCTCGTGATCGGCGTGCAGTTCGTGATCAACGGCGTCGTCCCGGTGGCGCGCGCCATCATCGCGCCCTGATCGGCGCCGCGGAGCCCTCTCGACTCGAGTGGTGGCATCATGACGGCATGCCCCGCCTCGCCTGCCTCCTCTGTGCCCTCTTCGCGTCACTCCTCCTCGCCGGCTGCGACCCCGCCCCGATGGCCGGTTGTGCGGTCGACGGCGACTGCGAGCGGGGAGAGCGGTGCGTCGATGGCACATGCGCGCCGGGTCGGGACGCGGGTGAGGTGGACGGCGGGCGGGACGCGGACGACGACGCGGGGCCCGAGCGCGACGCCGGACCACCGCGCGGCTCCGGATGCAGCGCGGATCTGAGGGATGTGCTGGACGCGGTCGGCGGGGTGCTCCGCACGTGCCCCCCGGACCGCGGGTGCCTCGACGGAGACTGCGTGCCCGCTTGCGAGGCGGCCGCGGCCAGCCGGGGCACGGTCGGCTGCGAGTTCGCGGTCCCGACGCCGCCCTCGTACCCGCCCGCGCTGCCGCCCTGCCACGCGGTCTTCGTCGCGAACCTCTGGCCGTCGAGCGCGCAGCTCACGGTCACGCGTGGCGGGACGTCCTACGACGTCAGCCGGTTCGGTCGGCTGGCCGACGACGCGCGCCCGGCCGACGAGTGGCTGCCCGTCCCGGCGGACGGCGTACCCGCGGGCGAGGTGGCGGTCCTCTTCCTCTCGAGTGACCCGGACGCGGTCATGCCCGAGAACGGCGTGGACTTGAGCTGCCCGGTCACACCGGCCATCGACGCGGCGACGACCATCGCGACCGACGTCACCGACGCCTTCCGCATCGAAGCCGACGTGCCCGTGCGCGCCTACGACATCCTCCCCTACGGCGGGGCGCGCTCGCACTTCCCGAGCGCGCAGCTGCTGCTGCCGGCGAACGCGTGGGGCGAGGAGTACGTGGTCATCGGCCCGCCCCCCGGCACGCACACGACGCCGGGCCCGCTCTGGTTCCAGATCGCCGCGGAGCGCGACGGGACCACGATCCAGGTGCGGCCGAGCGTGGACCTCGCCGCGTCGGGCGCGCTCCCCGCGATCGCGGCAGGCACGACTGGCTCCGTCACGCTCGACGCGGGGCAGTATCTCCAGTGGGAGGTGGGTACCCGCGATCCCTCGGGCACGGTCATCTCCGCGGACGCGCCGGTGGCGGTGCTCGCCGGCAACCGCTTCCTGCGCCTCCAGCCCAGCCCCGCGCCCGGCGGCGACTCGGCGCACCAGCAGATCCTGCCCGTCGACGCGCTCGCCAGCGAGTACGTCGCGGCGCCGCACGACACGCGCCGCGCCGACCTCGCGCCCGAGGAGATCCGCTATCGAATCGTGGGCGCCTTCGATGGCACCACGCTCACCTTCGATCCCCCGCTCCCCGGCGCCCCGAGCGCGATCGGGAGAGGCGAGACCGTCGAAGTGAGCTCCCCGAATGCCTTCGTGGTGCGAAGCCAAGACCGCACGCACCCCTTCGCCATGGCGCAGATGATGACCACCGCGAACGTGGAGGGCGGGAGCCGACCGGGCGCGGTGGCCCCGGGGTACGGCCCCTGGCTCGGAGACGAGGAGTTCGTGGTCGCCTTCCCGCCCGGGCAGTTCCTCGACGCGTACGTCTTCTTCACCGATCCGGCCTACCCCACCACGAGCCTGACGGTGGTGCGCGTCGCGGTGGACGGGGCCTTCCAGGACGTCGAGGTGGACTGCCTCGGGCCGCTGAGCGGCTGGCAGCCGGCGGGGACCGATGGACGCTTCGAGGTGACGAGCGTCGACCTGATCCGCGCTGGAGCGCCGGTCGGAGGGTGCACCAATGGGCGGCGCGCGGCGGTGAGCGACGCGCCGTTCGGGCTCACCGTCTGGGGCCTCGACAGCTACTCCAGTTACGCCTACCCGGCCGGAGGCAACGCGCGTCAGCTCGCGGAGCTGCCGCCGCTCCTCTGACGTCTCCGCGGGTCGCTCGTGATCGACTCCGCGCGTCGGCTCGCAGACCTACTCGGAGAGGTAGCAGCGGAGCGGCGAGGTCGACGCGGCGAGGAGCGTGGTGACCATCTCCGTCACGCGGAACGCCTTGTCGGGCGGGAAGTGGGTGCGGTCGGGTTCCTCGGCGTAGAGGCGCACGGTCTCGGCCTCGCCGAGCATGTCGAACACCTCGAAGCTGTGCGCCTCGAGGTCGAGGAGGGTCACGCCGTGGTCGTTCGCGACGGCGCGCATCGCGGCCGGGTAGTCGCCGTGGGTGCGGCGCGCGCGGCCGTCGCTGCCGAAGACCATGCGGCTGACCGAGGTCACCAGGATCGGCGTCGCCCCCGCCGCGCGCGTCTCGTCGATGTAGCGCTCGAGGTACTCGCGGTAGGTCCCGTCGTAGTCGGGCGCGGCCCCCGGCTCGGTGCGGCGGTAGGCCTCGGGCTTGGAGTCGTTGTGCCCGAACTGGATGAGCACGTAGTCGCCGGGCGCGAGCGCGGAGCGCACCGCGTCGAAGCGGCCTCCGTCGTAGAACGACTTGCTGCTCGTTCCGGAGCGCGCGGCGTTGTTCACCGTGGCGCCCGCGAGCTCCGCCTCGAGGAAGTCTCCCCAGCCGGAGCCGCTCGCGACGGTGGAGTCGCCGATGAGGTGGACGCTCACCGCGGGCGTGGGGCCGCAGGATGGGGGCGGCTCCGCGCTGCAGACGCAGTAGTCCGAGATGTGTCCCGTCTCGCGACAGCCCAGCGCCGCGCCCGCGGCGAGCGGGCCGCAGGCGTCCACGTCGTCGTCATGACTCTCGGCGCAGTGCAGGCCGAGGGCGGCGCAGGCTGCGGTGCAGCCGGTGGAGTCCTCGAAGATCAGCGCGCAGCGTCCGGCCTCGTCCCCGCAGTGGGTCCAGCCGCGATCCGTCACCGCCGCTTCGCACGTCTCATTGCCCGCGTCGAGATTCGAGGACGCGTCGACGTCGAGCCCGGCGTCGGACTCGGTCTCGCTGGCATCCAGCTCGGGGGCCGCGTCGAAGGAGGCGTCCGCGACCACCTCGGCGGGTCCTTCGCACGCCCCCGCGAGCAGCAGGGCGGCGCAGAGCGGTGCCGCCCATCGACCGAGCATCACGTGGTACGGCGTGGGTCTCATCGGGGCGTGGATACCGACGGCAACGATCGGAGACAAGCCACGAAATCGGCCGGCGTACGAGGTGGGCGTCGGTCAAAGCGTGAGGAGCGAGCCCGCGCTGCGCTCCGCGTCGGCGGTGACGACGAAGAGGTAGAGCGGCTCCGAGCGATCGAGGTCGCCCAAGCGGACCGTCGCCTCGATGCGATCGGACGACCAGCCGTGGGCGGTGGAGACGGCGACGCGGGTGGCGTCCTCGATGCGCGGCGCGTTGGCGATCTCCACGCGCGCCGCGGCGCCGGGGCCGATGGCGATGTAGACGTCGTCGACCACGCGCCGCACGTCCCCCGCCCCGCGATACCAGGCGCCGACCTTCAGGCGATCCCACACCGGCGGCAGCCCCGCGAGCTCCTGCAGGATCTGCCCCTCGTAGTCGCTCCGCGTGTAGCCCGACCCCGCCGCGACGTGCTCGAAGACACCGCGGCTCGCCTCGTAGGGCCGCTCGGGGTCGATCCGCAGGTAGGTCGACATCGTGTTCCACTGCTGGAACTGCCAGAAGTCCGGGAGCCACCAGCGCGAGCGCGTGTTGTTCCCGTCCGTCTTGAAGGAGCCCCGGCCGGTGTGGGTGGCGAAGACCAGGTCGTGCCCGTTGCACTCGGTCCGGCACGAGTACTCGTAGTTGTCGCCGCGGCCGCCGAACATCATCCAGACGTCCTTGGCGCTCGAGTCGCTCGAGAACATGGTCGGGCTCGACCCGTTGCCGGGGAAGTCGCCGAGGTCGCGGATCGACAGGTGGAGGAACACCTCGTCGAAGTGGCGGAGGCCGAAGCGTCCGGACGGGTCGACGAGGCCGACCGTGGAGCTGACACCGCGGCCGCCGGTGTCGGTGGTGTCGTTGACGACCATCGCGCCGGATCCCGAGCGGCCCGCGTCGTCCGCGTACAGGCCGCCCGGATCCGTCCACGCCCCGATCACGGGGTCGTCGGCCGCGACCGCGGCGCCTCCCTCGCGACCCTCCATGTCGTCGAAGAGCAGGATGTTCGGCCCCTGGGTCCCGAAGAGGTCACCGCACACGACGATCTCGGCGCCGTCCTCGATCGAGCCGCGCACCTCGGTCACCGCGAGGCGGCCCTCGCCGGGCGGGCAGTCGGACGACGGAGGGAGGCCCGCGTCCTCGTCGAGACCCGCGTCGGACGGAGTCCCTGCGTCGGATGATGGAGGCGTCGGGCGTCCGTCGGTCACGTCGGCGGCGTCGGTGGGGGCGCCTCCGTCCGCGAGGGGCGTCGGGCCCGCGCAGGAGACAACCAGGAACAGGAGGGGGACGGCGCGTCGCATGGTCCCATCTTGAGGGAAGCGCCGCGACGCGCCGAGGGACGCTCGCTTACTCCTGCTTTCCCCGACCGACTCTCAGGCCACCTCGAGCTCGGCCCGCTCGGCGATGGCGCCGAGGTGTCCGGCGAAGCACGCCGCGACCTCGGCCCGGGCGAGGAGCTCCAGGCGCGCGCCGGTCCACGGGCTCTCGTGGAAGAGCAGGCGCAGCTCGCTCGCCTCTTCCTGTGCGCGCCGCGTCGCCGCGCGCAGCGTCATCATGTCGAGCACCTGCTGCACGTCCGAGCGCGCCTTGCAGAGACGGGCCGAAGGGAGCCAGAGCACGTCGAGCACGTGCCTTCGCCCACCCTCGAGCCCGCGCTCCCACGCCGCGCGTCCACCGGGCAGCGCCGCCTCCTCGGCGACGGACGGCGGGATGGGGAGCGAGAACGGCGCGTCGTAGAGGCGCGCGAGCTCGATGAGCTCCGTGGTGGTGATCGGCGAGTCGAGGACGGACATGGACGCGACCCACAACATATCGTCCCCGGGCACCCGGTGAAACAGTGGCACTCCGCCTCAGCCTCAGATGGGGTGCAACCGAGGGTGACAACCGCAGGAGCTCGTCAGTACCTCGCCATGGGGGAGATGACCGACTCGCCGCGAGGCATCGGCGTGCGAATCGAGGAGCAACGACGAGGAATACTCGTAGTATTCCGAGGAGGAGCGACGCTGAGTCGCGCGTCGAGGGCCGCGGCGAACGGTCAGAAGCGCTGTGGCGAGGTACTAGCGGTACCCCTCGGCCTGGAGCGCGAAGAGGTGCGCGTAGCGGCCCTCCTCTGCGACGAGCGCCTCGTGCGAGCCGGACTCGAGGACGCGACCGCGGTCGAGCACGATGATGCGGTCGGCCATTCGCACGGTGGAGAAGCGGTGCGAGATGAGGATCGCCATCTTGTCGCGCGTCAGCTCCTTGAAGCGCTGGAAGATGAGCGCCTCGGCCTCGGCGTCCATGGCGCTGGTGGGCTCGTCGAGCACGAGGATGTCGGCCCCCTCTCGCATGAAGGCGCGGGCGAGCGCGACCTTCTGCCACTGGCCTCCGCTCAGCTCCGTGCCCCCCTTGAACCAGCGGCCGAGCTGGGTCTGGTAGCCCTCGGAGAGCTCCTCGGCGACGGCGTCGGCCATGCCCTGCGCGGCCGCCTTCTCCCAGCGCTCCTGGTCCTCGAAGCCCTCGACGTCGCCCGCGCCGATGTTCTCGCCGAAGAGCAGCTGGTAGCGAACGAAGTCCTGGAAGATGACGCCGATGCGGCGGCGGAGGGCGGCCGGGCTCCACTCGAGGAGGTCGGTTCCGTCGAGCAGGATGCGCCCCGAGGTCGGCGTGTAGAGCCCGCCGAGGAGCTTGATGAGCGTGGTCTTGCCCGCGCCGTTCTCGCCCACGAGCGCGACCTTCTCGCCCGGGCGGAGGTGCAGGCTGACGTCGTCGATCGCGGGGCGCGGCGCGCCGGGGTAGGCGAAGCTCACGTGCTCGAACCGGAGGCCGTCTCCGGGCGTCGCGCCCGCCTCCATGTCGCCGTCCTCGTGCTCGACGGGGTGCTCGAGAAACTCGTAGAGGTTCGACAGGTAGAGGTTGTCTTCGTACATGCCGCCGATGGCGGTCAGGATCGCGCTCAACGCGCTCTGCCCTTGCTTGAAGAGCAGGAAGTACATCGTCATGTCGCCCAGCGTGATCGCGCTCGCCACCGCGCTGAGCGCGATCCACGCGTAGCCGCCGTAGAGCGCGGCGGTGCTGAGCAGCCCGAGCACGAAGCCCCAGAAGCCGCGCCGGAAGGTGAGCGCGCGGTCCTCGGCGAAGACGCGCTCGAAGATCGCCTTGTAGCGGCGGAGCAGGAGCGGCCCGAGGTCGAAGAGCTTCACCTCCTTGGCGTGGTCCTCGCGGGCGAGCACCGTCTCGAGGTACATCTGCTCGCGCGCCTCGGGGGCCCGCCATCGGAAGAGGCGGAAGGCGTCCTTGCTGAAGCGCGTCTCGGCCACGAACGCCGGCACGGCGGCGAAGAACAGCACCAGCAACGCCCAGGGCGAGAAGCTGAAGATGATCGCCGCGTAGGTCACGAGGCTGATCGCGTTCTGCACCACGCCGAAGGCGCGCTTCACCAGCGAGAGCGGGCGGCTCGAGGCCTCGCGCCGCGCGCGCGTGAGCCGGTCGTAGAACTCGCTGTCCTCGAAGTCGCGCAAGCTGAGCGTCAGCGCCTTCTCGAGGATCATCTCGTTGACGCGGTGCCCGAGCAGCGCGCGGAGCAGATTCTGCGTGACGTCGATGCCGCGCTGCGCGCCCGCGAGGACCGCGACCAGGGCCAGCTCCACCCCGATGAAGCAGAGCACCGCGACCCGATCGGCGTCGGCGCCGCTCTCGGCCGCGAGGATCACCCCGTCGACGATCAGCTTGCCGACGTAGGCGATCCCGGCCGGCACGACGCCAGCCACGAGGCTCAGCGCGGCGAGCGCGACGCTCAGCCCGCGGTGCGTGCGCCAGACGAGCGCGAACGCACGCCCGGTGTACCGCAGCACCCCGAGCCCGAACCGGGCCTCGCTCTCCTCCTCCACCCGCTGTCTATGGCGCCGCGTCGGGGGGCGAACAACTGCCCGATCGGGTCAGGCCTCGGCCGGCTGCATGGCGGGCACCGCGTGATGCTCGAGCGCCTCGAGCGCGATCAGCTCGAGCGCGCTCTCCTCGGTCGCCTCGAGCACGACGGGCGGCGCGGCGTCGGCCTCGAACGCCTCCAGCCAGCGGGCCGCGCAGAGACACCACCGGTCGCCCGGCCTCAGGCCCCTGAAGCCGGGCCCCGGCCGCGTCAGATCGTTGCCGCGCGCCTTGCTGAAGGCGAGGAACTCCTCGGTCATCAGGGCGCAGACCACGTGGCGGCCGAGATCGCTCGCGTCGGTCTCGCAGCAGCCCGTGCGGAACCAGCCGGTCTTCGGGCGCTCGCTGCAGCTGGAGAGCGGCCCTCCCAGAACATTGCGTGACTCGCTCATGGCGCGAAGCCTGACAGGCGCGCGGCGACAACGCGACCCCAGGCCATCGAGACACGCCTTCCCCCCCTACAGCGTCGGCGGCGCCCCGAGGCCCGGGGTTGCCCCGACACCCAACGGCGAGCCCGTGCGCTCCTGGAGGGGTCAGCGCGCGAACGTCGTCACGCCGACCGTCTCGAGCACCAGCCACCCCACGAACACCGCGTAGAGCAGCAGCAGGATCACCCCCTCGCCCCGCGTCAGCCTCAGCTTCGTGCGCATGAAGGCGAAGAGCACGATCGTCGCCATGGTCAAGAACCCCATCAGCGGCGCCGCGACCCCGAAGTCCACGGGCGCCGCGCCGGCCACGAGCACGCCGGCGGGGATCGCGACCAGGAGATCGAAGATGTTGCTGCCGAGCACGTTGCCCATGCTGAGGTCGCCGTCCCCCCGCCGCGCGCCGCGCACGCTGATCACCGCGTCGGGCAGGCTGGTCGCGGCGGCCACCACCGTCGCGCCCCAGATGAAGCTCGGCGTGCCGAGCGTGTCACCGAGCCAGAGCGCCGTCCGGAGCAGCATCTCCACGCCGACGACCACGAGCGCGAGCCCGACCGCGAGCGTCCACCAGTCGCGCCACGCCGGGCCCTCGACCTCCTCGTGGCTCGCCACGTCGGCCCCCTCGCCGCGCGTCTCCTGGTGCTGAAGGAAGAGATACAGGCCGTAGAGCGCGAGCGGCACGAGCGCGATCCAGCGGTCGAGCGTGCCCGTCAGGTGCGCGCCGGTCGGCTGGTAGATCAGCGCGAAGCTGAAGGCGAGCAGCAGGACGGCCACGCTCGTCAAGTAGAACTGCGCATCTCGATAGACGAGCTTGAGGTCGTAGACGAGGCGCTCGCCCTGGAGCGCGCTGACCCCGGGGATCACCAGGATGTTGAAGACCGCGGAGCCGACGACCGCGGCGACGCCGAGCTCCATCTCGCCGTGGATGAGCGCCGAGGCGACGGTGGCGGTGACCTCGGGGAAGCTCGAGCCGACGGCGACCACGAGCGTGCCCTGGACGATGGCGGGCAGGTGGTAGCGCCGGGCGAGGCGATCGCCGGCCTTCTCGAGGAACCCGCTGCCCTTCCAGGCGAGCGCGGTGCCGACGATCATCATCCCGAGGTGCAGCGCGGTGTCCACGTCGGGAGCGCAGCTAGGCCCGGGCGAGGCGTGCGCACGGCCGCGCGCCGTGAAAAACTCCGCGCGTGCGCTGGCTTTCCCTGGCTCTGTGGTTCGGCTTCGGGCTCGCCGCCTGCGACAGCCCCAGCCCGCCCGAACCGGGCGCCGACGCCGACGCCGTCGCGCCGCCGGCCGAGACCTCTCTCCGCGCCGCCGCGGCCACGGTGGACATCACGCCCGCGCCCGGCGTGGAGATCATCGGCTACGGGCGCCGCGAATCGACCGCGGTGCGCGACCCGCTCCATGGAGGCGTGCTCGTGCTCGCGTCGGGGCCGGACGTGGTCGCGATCGTGACGCTCGATCTGCCCGGCGTGTTCGAGTGGCACGTGCAGCTCATCCGCGCGCGCGTGGCGTCCATCCTCGGCACGACGCCGGAGCGGGTGGTGGTCGCGGCGAGCCACACGCACAGCGCGCCGATGCTCGGCGACGACGCCTGGAGCCGGGACACCATGGAGGCGCTGGCGCGCGCGGCGATGGAGGCGAAGGCGGCCTTGACGCCCGCGTGGCTGGGCTTCGGGGAGAGCGAGATCGCGTTCTGCGTAAACCGCCGCTTGCCCGTCGACGGCGAGGTCCGCGCCGCGCCCAACCCGGACGGACCGGTCGATCCGCGCGTGCGCGTGCTGCGGCTCGCGCGCCCCGGCGGCGAGGCCATCGCGACGGTGACCCACGCGGTCTGCCACCCCAACCTGCTGCTCGGCGTGGAGAGCACCGTGATCAGCGCCGACTTCCCGGGCGAGGCGCGTCGCCGACTGAATGCGCCCTGGCTGTTCCTCACCGGCGCCGCCGGCGACGTGCGGCCCCACACCGTGGACGAGGCGGGTGAGTTCCGGCTCGGCAACGACGACGACCTGCGCGTGGCCGGTCGCATGCTCGCGGACGCCACAGAGGCGGCGGAGACGACGCCGATCCCGGTCATCGACGACCCGCTCGCGAGCGCGAGCGCGCGGCTGACCCTGACGCGACGTGACGGAGCGCCGATGACGATCGAGCTGTCGGCGCACCGCGTCGACGGCGTGCTCCTGTTGACGATCCCGGGCGAGCCCTTCGTGGAGATCGCGCTGGAGGTCGAGCGGCAGCTCGGGAGGAACGTGGTCGTGGTCGGCTACGCGAACGGCTACGCGGACTACATCGTCACCGCGGACCAGGAGCCGCTCGGCGGGTACGAGGTCGAGCGCTCGCTCCTGCCCGCGAGCGCGACGGCCGAGATCGTGAGCGCGCTGGTCGAGCTCGGTCGCGCGGTGATGCGCTGAGCTCTCAGACCTCGTCGAGGATCTGCTCGCGACGACGGTCGAACTCGGACTGCGTGATGCTGCCCTTGTCGTGCAGCTCCTCGAGGGTGGCGAGCCGCGACGCGAGATCGTCGACGCTGGCGCGCGCCTTGGGAGCGGCCGGCGCGGCCTCCTCCGCCGCGGCCTCTTCGGCCATGCTCCGCGCCTCTCGGCTCCGCGCCTTGCTCGGGTCGAAGGCGTCCTTCGCGCGCGACTTCACCTGGGAGAAGACCTCGCGCATCTCCGCGTCGCTGATCTGCCCGTCGCTCTCGAAGTAGAGGCGCGCCACCGTGCCGAGGGCGACGGTCGCCGCGAAGATGAAGGGCGCCGCGATGAGCCCGCCGAAGCCGGGCAGCAGGATCTTGCCCGCGGTCGTCGCGATCTTGCTGCCCACCAGCGACAGCCCCACCGTCGCGCCGATCTTGGCGAGCAGCTCGGTGGCCGACTCCCGGCTCAGCTGCTTGCCGTAGTGCTCGCCGATGCCGATCACCATGCCGACGTGAATGGGCATCACGCCGATGATCTCGCTGCCCGGGATCGGCAGGATGGTCAGCGCGGCGGCCGCGTAACCGCAGCGCTCGGTGAGGCGGCGCGAGCGTCGATCGCGCTCGTCCTCGGGGGGACCGAAGAGGTAGTCCTGCATCGGGGAACGATACGCTCGATCCCCGTCAGATGTTTCCTTCGATGTCGAAGGACGACGAGCGAGCCGATCGGTGTGGCTTCATCCCACACCCGGATGCGGTGATCCCACATTGCCATCGTGCAGGATTCCGCGATCGCGCCAACGAGGTAGCGTGGCTGATGCGCGGGGCGTGAAAGAAGCGCGAAATGGGGAAAGCCCGACCCGCGTCGGCCGTCGCGCCTTGCTACTCTTTGCCCGGTGGGAGAGCCCCAAGCGGCGGAGGAGCCCGAGCGTCTGGCGCCGGGGACCATCCTCGAGGATCGCTACCGCATCCTCGGCGAGCTCGGCGAAGGCGGGATCGGGTGGGTGTACCGCGCCGAGCACGTGAAGCTGAAGACGCCGGTGGCGATCAAGATGCTGCAGCCGCAGTACGCCCACCACGAGCAGATGCGTCCACGGTTCGAGCGCGAGGCCAAGGCGCTCGCCTCTCTCAGCCACCCGAACATCGTCACCCTCACCGACTTCAGCGTCACCGAGGGCCGCCCCTACCTCGTGATGGAGCTGCTCGAGGGGCGAGGGCTCGACGTGCTGCTCGCCGAGGGCCCGCTCGACGAGCCCATCACCCGCCACATCGCGGCCCAGGTGATCGACGCCCTGGTCTATGCGCACGAGCGCGGGTTCGTGCACCGGGATTTGAAGCCGGCGAACATCTTCCTCTGCGCGCTCCCGACCGACCCGCACCACGTGAAGCTGCTCGACTTCGGCTTCGTCAAGCTCGTGGCCGACGAGGGCGAGTCTCCGCAATCGGTGCTGACGCAGTCGGGCATCGCCTTCGGCACGCCCTCGTACATGTCGCCCGAGCAGGCGACGGGCGACGTGGTGGACGCGCGCGCGGACCTCTACGCGTTCGGCGTCGTGCTCTTCGAGATGCTCGCGGCGCGCCGTCCGTTCGTGGGGTCGCTGCCCGAGATCGTGCGCCAGCACCTGACCACGCCGCCGCCGCCGCTGTCGGTCGGGGGCCGGGCGATCGACGCCTCCCCCGCCCTGCGCGAGGTGCTGGCCAGAGCGCTGGCGAAGGAGAGAGAGGACCGCTTCGACCACGCGGAGGCGATGCGAGCGGCGATGCGCGCGATGCCGGTGCCGTGGACGGTCCCGGGGATCGGGGAGCACGCGACGCTGCTCGCGGTGCCGGGAAACGACGACGTCGGCTCGGCGGAGACGGTGGCCGCGCGGCCCACCGCGAAGTCGGAGTCGTCGAGCCCGAAGCCCGCCGCGCCGAGCCTCGAGCGCGCCGCGCTCGGCGAAGCGACGCCCGCCGCTCCGCCGCGCCCGTCGGAGGTGGGCGCCCCTCCGTCGCGCACGTCGTCCACGCTCGGCCTCGGCTTCGGCCTCCTGTTGATCGCGGCTCTGAGCGGCGCGGCGGTCTGGTACTTCGGCATCCGCCCGAGCGAGGTCGCGGAGCTCGGCACGAACGCTTTGCAAGGCGCGCTGACAGCCGAAGGCCCTCGAGCTGCCCCCGCCGAGCCCGAGCCGGAGGACGAGGACGCGCCCCTCCCCGAGCAAGGCGAAGGGGACGAGCAGCTCGCCAGCCTGCTGGACGAGATCTCCGGCGAGTGGTGGGCCGAGGACGAGACGGGCTCGCTCTCGACCGACGAGGCGCTGGAAGAAGAGGCGCTGGAAGAAGAAGCGCTCGAAGGAGACGCGGAAGAGGAAGTCCTCGAAGACGAGCCCCTCGAAGAAGACGCGGAAGAAGAAGCCCTCGGAGGAGACACGGAAGAAGAAGCCCTCGAGGGAGACGCGGAAGAAGAAGAACTTCTCGAAGCAGAAGCCCTCGAAGAAGACGCGGCGGAGGAGGCCGTGGCCGCCGAGGCGCTCGCCGACGCGCGCGAGGCCACCCCGGCCCAGCCCGTGGAGATCGCCGCGGCGGCGACGGACGCGGAGGACGGCCCCGACGAGAGCGCGGACGCGGAGGAGGACGACGCGGAGGAGGACGACGCGCCGCTCGGCCCGAACCCATGGCGCGTGCGGCCCGTCGTCCCGCGGCTCGTGCGCGCGCGGCGCATCGTGCTCGACGGCCGGGCGCTGACCCGCGACCAGAAGCGCGCGCTGCGTGAGCTCGTGCGCGCCGACCGCGCCGACCCGCGACCGCACCTGGTGCTCGCGCAGAGCTTCGTCGCCGGTGGCCAGCACACGTCCGCGGTCCAGCGCTACGACCTCGCGCACCGGGTCGACGGGAGCGCGCGCGGCGACCCGCGCATGCTCTTCGATCTCGTCCGCCTCGCGACCGAAGGCGACGCGCAGCGCGACGCGGCCGCGATGCTCGAGCGCGTGTACGGCGAGGACGCGCTGCTCCTGGTGGACGAGCTGGTCGAGGACGACGACCTCTCCGCCGCGCGCCGCGCGTCTCTTCGCGCGCTCCGGGCGCGCCTCGCGGGCGACGACACCGCGACGCGCCCTCGCACGCGCGCGCGCCGGCGCGGCGCCACCACCCGACGGCGCGCCCGCACCTCCCGTCGCAGCCGCGCCCGCAGCCGCCGGAGCACCGCCCGGCGCCGCGCCAGGGCACGCGCCCGCCGCGCGAGGGCGCGCCGCCGCCGCGCGCGACGTCGCTGATCGGATCGGCGCTGATCAGATCCGCGCGTCGAGCACGCGGTGAATGGCGGACGCGACCTCGTCGGGCTCGCTCCCCATCTCCACGGGCTGGTTGGCGAGCGGGCTGTCGATTCCGTCGAGCGTGCCCGCGTGGTAGCGCGCCTTGAACTCGGTGAACTTGAGGCCGTGCGCGGTGGAGATCACGACCACCCGCTCGTCCTTTCGAATCTCACCGCGCTGCACGAGCTTCTCGAAGCACGCGAGCGCGACGCCGGTGTGGGGGCAGTTGAACATGCCGGTGCGGTCGGCGCGGGCCACGGCGTCGGCGAGCTCCTGCTCGGTCGCCTGCTCGACCACGCCGCGGGTGGCGACGAGCGCGCGGATCGCCTTGGGGAGCGACACCGGGTGCCCGATCCGGATCGCGCTCGCGAGCGTGTCCCCCGCCTCGATGGGCGTGAAGTCCTCCTCGCGCAGATCCCGGTCCTCGGCCCGCGCCTTCTGGTAGGCGAGGTAGAGCGGGTTGGCGCGCGCCGCCTGGCAGCAGACCAGGCGCGGCGGGTGGTCGATCAGGCCGAGCGCCTGCATCTGGAGGAAGCCCTTCGCGATCGCGCTGACGTTCCCGAGGTTGCCGCCGGGCACGAGCACCCAGTCGGGCACCTCCCAGTCGAACTGCTGCACGATCTCGACGCTGATCGTCTTCTGCCCCTCGACGCGCAGGCTGTTCATCGAGTTCGCGAGATAGATGCCCGGGTCCTCGGTCAGGTGCTGCACGACGCGCATGCACCCGTCGAAGTCCGTGTCGAGGCTGCAGACGATGGCGCCGTTCGCCATGGGCTGGACGAGCTGCGCGGCGCTGATCTTCCCCTTCGGCAGGAGCACCACCACGGGGATGCCCGCCGCCGCGCCGTAGGCCGCGAGCGCGGCGGAGGTGTCGCCCGTCGACGCGCAGGCCATCGCGCGGATGGGCCTCCCCTCGGCGATCATCTGTTTGACCGAGCTGACGAGCACCGTCATGCCGAGGTCCTTGAAGCTGCCGGTGTGGCTGGTCCCGCACTGCTTGACCCAGAGGTCCGGCACGCCGATCTGCGCGCCGTACCGCTCGGCCCAGAAGAGGTTCGTGTTCCCTTCGTAGAGGGACACGACGTTGTCGGGGTGGACGTGCGGCTGCACCCACTCGTGCTTCGACCAGACGCCGCTGCCGTAGGGCCAGCTCGTCCGGCCGTAGCGCTCGTCGAAGAGGCGCATCCACGCCGCGCCGCTGCGCTTCTTCAGCGCCTCGGTGTCGTGCTCCACCTCGAGCAGCGCGCCCGTGTCCGGGCAGCGGTAGATGACCTCGTTGAGCGGGTAGCGCGCCTCGCCGCCCGCCACGCTTCGGAACCAAGCCGAGTACGCCATGGGGCCCGCAGCGTACTCCAAAGCCGCGCTCAGCGGGACGGGACGCCGTCGTAGCTGCGCAGGTGCAAGCTCAGCTGCAATCCCACGTTCAGCTCGCCCGGGTTCAACACGTTCGTGCCCACGTAGGCGGACACGCCCATCCACGGGCCGGTGAACCACTCGAGGGCGAGCCGCGGCTCCACCACCCACTCGGAGGTGCCCGCGACGGTCCGGCTCACGCAGTCGCCCACGCGCGTCTCGCTGTCGAGGAAGACGCCGCGGCCGCCGAGGTACACCTCGGGGCGCAGCGTGAAGACGTCGATGGGGATGCCAGCGCCGAGCACGAGGCCGCCGCCGAGCGCGGTGATGGAGCCCGGCGTGTGGACCAGGTCGCCGTCTCGCCGCGGGTCGCCCCCGACCTGCGCGCTCGCGAAGGAGAGCTCGGCCCCGACGGAGACGTAGTCGAAGATCGTCAGGTCCAGCCGCGCCGTCAGCCCACCCGCGAGCAGGTCGGCGTCATGAAGGTCGCGCCCGGCGTCGCCCACGACGTAGGTCTCGTTCCAGTGCTCGGTGTCGCCGCGGAACGAGAGGTGACCTACCCGCAGCCGGCGCGCGTTGCCGGCGAGCGAGAGGCGGAAGGCCGGCACGCCGCGCACGTTCCAGCCGCCTCCGAAGCGGCGGCAGCGCTGATGGCCGAGCACGTCGCTGACCTCGCGACAGGCGGTGTCTCGCGTGCCCGAGCTCGAGCCCCCGCCGTCGTCGTAGCTCCAGTCGATGGGGCAGCTGTCGCTCGAGTCGCTCGAGGAGCTGGAGTCGTCGCTCGAGCCGCAGCCCTGCGCCGCGGCGCCCGACGGACACAGCGCCACACACAGGAGCGCCGCCAGGAGTGCTGTCAGTCGACCCATTCGTCCTCCCCCATCGCCACGTCGAGGCACGCCGGGGCCCCTTCGAGCCGCACGCAGACGCGCGACACGCGGTCCACGCCGACCGGGAGCACGTACGCGACCTGCTCCTGGAGGTGAGCGCGCCCGTCCAGCGTGGCCGCGGACAGCTCCGATCGCGGATCGTGAGGCCGCAGCGGCGCGAGGCGCCCGCCCACGTCGGCCGCCACCTCGATGGCGGCGAAGTCGATCGCGACCGGGTGCAGGCAGCGGTTGCCGATGCGGAAGCCGAGCACCGGCATGGGCCGCGGCAGGTCGGGCTCGCGCGCCCCGTCGAACACCTGCACGTCGAGGCACTCGTCCGCGAGGGCGACCGCGCCCGGCGAGGGCGGCATCGAGGTGTACCCACCGCCGCACCCCACGAGCCAGATCGACAGCCAGAGCCTCATCACCATGAGATCTACGCTGGTCGAATCCTCGACCTCCCGCGCGCCGAAAAAGGAGGCCGGTCGGCGAAAAAGCGGAGCCGCGCGCGCGGCAGATGCCAATCTGAGCCTCATCGGCACACAGTGGCTCAGCCCGTGGGTGGGATGCACGGTTGTGAAGCCGACGCCCGCCGGGAGCGGCGGCGTCGGGCGCGGTTCGAGTCGAGATCGCGGCTGGCACGCCAGATGCCATTCGGGACGTCATGCGCCAGCTTCTACTCACCGCCGCCCTCCTCGCCGTCCCCACCCTCGCGTCCGCCCAGGCGGTCGGCGTGCTCGGCGATCCCGGCGAGGAGCCGAACACCCCGCGCGCCTCGACGCCGGAGGGCTACCACTACCCGGGCGTGCCCACCGTCGAGACCTCCACGCCTCAGCCCTACCCGATGATGGCCATGGACCACGAGCGCCCGCCCATGGTCCGCACGGACGCGCGGCCGACGCTCTCCTTCGGTCAGAGCTTCGGCCACTCCTGGATGGGCTTCGGCATCGGCGCGGGCGTCGGCGCCGCGGTCGGCGCCATCGCGGCCGAGGCCAGCTGCGACAACGACTGGAGCTGCGGCGGCAGGTTCATGCTCGGCGTCGCGATCGGCGCGCCCGTGACGGCGCCGCTCGGCGCGGCCATCAGCGTCTGGGCCTGGGGCGACGCGCGGGGCGCGGGGGGCAACTTCTTCGCCTCGCTCGCCGGCGCGTACCTCGGCGGCGGGCTCGGCTTCGGGCTCAGCATGCTGATGGCCCAGACCAACGACATGTTCACGATCATCACCGCGATGTGGCTCGGCCCGGTGCTGGGCACGGTCCTCGCCAACCTCGGCGCCGCGGCCGGCTATCACCTGAGCCGCAGCGGGTCCGAGGAGGCGGGGGGCGCCCCGAGCGCGGTGGTCGTGCCCACGCTCGCGCCCACCGAAGACGGCCGCGGGGGAACGATCGGCGTCGTCGGCATGTTCTGAGCGCGCGCCGGCCTCCGGTTGCGTCACCTCCCTCGGCGCGCGACGTTGGGTGGCGCCTTTCGCGCGGGAGAAACGGTGAGCCGACGCATGAGCCGACGAGACGTGTTGAGACAGGGCGCGCTGGGGGGCGCGGCGCTCACGATGCCGGGGGTCCTCGGCGCCTGCGGCGGCGGCGTGCGGCAGGCCGTGCGGAGCGCGATGCCAGCGGGCCCGGCGCCGGATCTGTTCGCGATCTTCGGCGTGGACGCGGCGCTGGCGCGCGACGCGCTGTCGGAGCTGACCTCGCGGGGCGCGGATCGCGCGGAGCTCTACTTCCAGTCGTCGCGCTCGACCTCGGTGCTCTTCCAGGACGGCATCATCAGCCAGGCGCACGCGAGCGTGGATCTCGGCGTGGGGCTGCGCTGCGTGGTCGGAGAGCAGACCGGCTACGCCTACACCGAGGAGCTGACCCGGGAGAGCTTGCGCGCCGCGGCGCGCACCGCGGCCGCCATCGCGAGCGGCAGCGCCGTGGTCCCGCCGCAGGAAATCCGGCACCAGGCGCTCCCGCACGACCGCTACGCCATCGAGGTGCCGTGGCGCGAGGTCGGCGTCGATCGGAAGCTCCCGATCATCCAGCGCGCGGCGGAGCTGGCGCGGGCCGCCGACCCGGCGATCGTGAAGGTCGACGTCTCCTGGGCGGACGGAGAGAGCCGCGTGCTGATCGCGGACATGGAGGGGCGGGTGGTCTTCGACGAGCGCCCGATGACCCGGCTCAGCGTCACGGTGACCGCCGAGCGAGGCGGCGAGCGGCAGACCAACCGGGCCAACATCGCGGCGCGGCGCGGCCTCGACTTCTACACGGAGGAGAGGCTCGAGGGCCTGGTCCGCCAGGCGGTCGATCGCACGATGGTCCTGTTCGAGGCGCGGCGCCCTCCCGCCGGAGAGATGCCCGTGGTCCTCGCGAGCGGGGCGAGCGGCATCCTGCTGCACGAAGCCATCGGGCACGGCATGGAGGCGGACTACAACCGCAAGGGGATCAGCATCTACGCCGAGATGCTGAACCGGCAGGTGGCCGAGCCCTTCGTGACCATCGTCGACGACGGAACGCTGGAGCACGAGCGCGGCGCGCTCAACGTCGACGACGAGGGGCGCCCGGCGGGTCGCACCGTCCTGGTCGAGAACGGGCGGCTCGTCAGCTACATGCACGACGCGATCAGCGCGCGGCACTACGGCGTCGAGCAGACCGGCTCGGGGCGACGACAGAGCTTCCGCCACGTGCCGCTCCCGCGCATGCGCTGCACGTACATGGAAGGCGGCCCACACACGCGCGACGAGATCATCGCCTCGGTCCAGCGCGGCATCCTCGCCGAGACCTTCACGAACGGGCAGGTCCAGATCGGCGCGGGCGACTACACGTTCTACATCAAGAACGGCTGGCTCATCGAAGACGGCCGGCTGACCGCGCCGATCAAGGACGTGAACATCGTGGGCAGCGGGCCCGAGACGCTGCGCCGGATCTCGATGGTGGCCGACGACGCGCAGCTCGACACGGGCGGCTGGGTCTGCGGCAAGGGCGGCCAGAGCGTCCCCGTCAGCCTCGGCATCCCCACCGTGCTCGTCAGCCAGCTGACCGTGGGCGGCGAAGACGGAGGCGACCGTGCTGCGTGAGCTCGCCGAGCGCGCGGGAGACGCGGTCGAGATGGCGCGCGCCGCGGGGGCGGACGACGCGTGGGCCTCGGCGAGCCGGAGCAACGGCGTCGAGGTGCAGGTGCGCGACGGGGAGGTCGAGAAGCTGCAGGAGAGCACCTCCCGCGGGCTGTCGATCCGGCTCTACGTGGACGGCCGCTACGCGACCTATCGCACGAGCGATCTGCGACCGGAGCCGCTGCGCGCGTTCGTGCGCGACGCCGTCGCCATGACGCGCGCGCTCGAGCAAGACCCCTTCCGCGTGATCCCGGATCCCGCGCTCTTCGAGGGCCGCTCCACCCTGGACCTCGAGCTGCACGACCCGGCCGTGCTCGCGCTCGACACCGAGCGACGCCTCGCGTGGTGCATGGAGATGGACGCGCCCTGCCGGGCGGACGCGCGGGTCGTCAGCGCGACGGTCAGCGTCAGCGGCGGCCACTCGCTGGTGGCGTCGGCGAGCAGCAACGGGTTCTCTGGCCACCACGAGCGCACGAGCCACTGGCGCGGCGGCAGCGTGACCCTGCGCGACGAGGGCGACGCGCGCCCCGCGGGGAGCTTCTACGCCGGCGCGCGACACCTCGAGGACGTGCCGGACGCGCCGGAGATCGGGCGGCGCGCGCTGGCCGAGGCCATCCGCCGGGTCGGGGCCACGCAGGGCCCCACGCGCCGCACGACGATGGTCGTCGATCCGCGGGTCTCCGGCCGGCTCATCGGCCTCCTGCTCGGGCCCGCCACCGCGCGATCGTTCTCGCAGCGGCGCTCCTTCTGGCAGGGTCGGGTCGGGGAGCGCGTGCTGGCGGAGCGGCTCACGGTGGAGGACGACCCGCTCCGCGTGCGCGGGCTCGGCTCGCGCTACTACGACGGCGAGGGCATCGCCGCGCGGCGCCTCCCGATCGTGGAGGGGGGCGCCCTCTCCAACCTCTTCGTCGACACGTACTACGGCCGGAAGACCGAGCTGCCGCCGACCACCGCGGGCGCGAGCAACCTGGTCGTCGCGCCCGGCGAGCGCGGCCTCGCGGAGCTCGTGCGGGACGTCGAGGAGGGGTACCTCGTGACGGCCTGGCTGGGCGGCAACAGCGACGGCACCACGGGCGACTTCTCGCTCGGCGTCCGGGGGCACACCCTCTCGGGCGGTCGGATCGGCGGGCCGGTCCAGGAGATGAACGTCACCGGCAACCTGCTCTCGCTCTTCGCGAGCCTGGTCGAGGTCGGCGACGATCCGTGGCCCTACTCCAGCCGCCAGGTGCCGACGCTCGTCTTCGAGGGCGTGCAGTTCAGCGGCGCGTGAGCGGCGCCGAGCGGCGCTCGGTGATAGGACACGCGCGCCGTGAACGAAGAAGTGCAGAAGCAGGCGGACGACGTGCGCAAGCGGCTGAAGGTCGCCATCCCGGAGCCGCGCGTCGAGCTGGATCACCAGGACGCGTGGCAGCTGGTGGTGGCGACCATCCTCAGCGCGCAGAGCACCGACAAGAAGATCAACGAGGTCACGCCCGTGCTCTTCGCGCGCTACCCCACGCCGAAGGATCTGGCGGAGGCCGACCGCGAGGAGCTGGAGGCGGTCCTCAAGCCGACCGGGTTCTTCCGGAACAAGGCGAAGGCCGTGCAGGGCGCCGCGAAGAAGGTCGCCCTGGACTTCGGCGGCGAGGTCCCGCGCACGATGAAGGAGATCACCACCCTCCCCGGCGTCGCGCGCAAGACGGGCAACGTGGTCCTGGGATCCGCCTACGGGATCGCGACCGGCATGGTGGTCGACACGCACGTCAAGCGCGTCAGCAAGCGGCTCGAGCTGACGGTCGAGCAGACACCGGAGAAGATCGAGGCGGAGCTCTGCGGCCTGTTCCCGAAGCGCAGCT
This sequence comes from Sandaracinaceae bacterium, assembly GCA_040218145.1. GTDB lineage: Bacteria > Myxococcota_A > Polyangia > Polyangiales > Sandaracinaceae > JAVJQK01. The sequence continues at coordinate 78,621 of JAVJQK010000012.1, forward strand.
GGGTGAAGCTCAGCCACCGGCTCGTCCTGCACGGCCGCTACGTCTGCCAGGCGAAGAAGCCTCGCTGCGGGCGCTGTCCGCTCAACGAGATCTGCAGCGTGGCCGACGCGAAGCCGGAGGTGCGCGGCTGGAAGCAGCGCGCCGCGTGGGAGGAGCGCCTCGTCGCGTCGAAGGGCGAGCTCGACCAGCTCTGAGCTCGGTCGCTCAGGTCTCGCGCGGCGGCGGCGGGGCGTGGCGGCGCACCATGGCCAGGATCTCGGGCAAGCCATCCTGCTTGCGCAGCACGCCCGTCACGCCCGCGGTCGGCTCGATCTCGCGAGAGCTGACGATCAGGAACGGAGGCGCCTCGTCCTGGAAGCGGGAGACGAGGAGCGCGGCGAGCTGCGCGCCGTCCAGGGTGGGCATGTCGTGGTCGGACACGACGACGTCCGGCTCGTGATCGATGCAGGCCTCGAGCGCGGTGAAGCCGTCGGGGCAGCTGAGGACCTCGTAGCCCTCGTGCTCGAGGCGGCGCCGCAGGGTCGCGCGCCAGACCGGATCGTCGTCCGCCAGGACGAGCACGGGCTTGCGGGTCGCCGCGACCTCGGGCGGCAGCTCGCCCTCTCCACGGCAGAACGTGGCGACCTCGCGAGGGTTGGTGGCCGCAGGCAGATGGCGCGCGCGCTCGAAACCGCGACCCGGCGGGGGCCCGCCCCAGAAGATGGTCTGCGCCGACTCGGGCAGCACGCGCGCCAGCGTCGTCAGCATCGGCCCGCGGAGCCCGGGGAACCCTCCGTCGATCACGAGGAAGAGGCTCCGATCGGCGCAGCGCTCCGCCATCTGGAGCAGCCCGAAGACGTCGCGTGGGCGGTGCACCTCGGCCTGCCCGCGGAGCTGCGCCGCGACGCGCTCCGCGCGCCGGTCATCGTTCAGCACGAGGAGCACCACGCGGTCGGTCTCGCGCGACAGCGCCTCGGGCCGACGGCGCACCCCCGACTGCACGAGCTGCCGCACCACCCGCGTCAGCGCGTCGGAGGTGGCGGCCGCGATCGCGGGCTCGAGCGTCTCCTCCATCGCGTCCCGCAGCGGCCCGCGCGCGAAGAGCCCGAACCCCACCGGCTCCTCCGGCACGGAGGTCACCCCGGCGAGATCGAGGGCGCGCGTGAGGATCACTCCCGACTCGTCGGCTCCACAGACCCGACCCAGGTGATCCAGGGCCAACCGCGCGAATTCGTCTCCGCGCCGTGCTGCCCCGCCGTTGGCGTTCTGCACGAGAGGAAAGATACGCCACACTCGGACGCGAGGCCAGGCGAGTGTACGTTTTTTTCACACCTGCGGTGGATCAGCGCTCGAAGCCGGTCAAGGCCGCGCTGACGCAGGCCGCGCTGACGCAGGCCGCGACCTCCGCGAGGAGATCGTCGTCCGGGGCGTCCTGCTGTACCAGTGCGAAGACACCCGGGGAGGGCTCGGGGAGCTCACCCTCCGCCACCAGGATCACCGGCGGCGCCTTGCGGCCGAACCGACTCCGGAGGAGCGCCACCAGCTGATGGCCGTCGAGCGTGGGCATGTGCAGTCCGGCGATGACCGCGGCGGGCTCCTCGTCGATGCACTGCTCGAGCGCCATGAAGCCATCGGGGGCGCTGACGGGCGCGTAGCCGGCCTGGACCAGCGCGCGAGTGATCCGCGCGCGCCACGTCGCGTCGCCGTGCGCGATCACGAGCTTGGGCGCCGGCTCCAGCTGCGCCGCCTCGCCGTCGTCGGGCAGCGCCGCGAGGCACATGTCGGCGACCGCGTCGAAGTCCGTCACGTTCCCGAGCCGCAGCCACTCCACGCGCTCGATGCCGTCGCGCAGCTCGGGGGCCGCGTCGTTGGGTCCGAACAGGATCACCTTCGTCCCCTCGGGCAGCAGCCGGGCGAGGGTCCCGAGCGTGGACGGCCGCACGGCCTCCATCGCGTCGTCGATGACGAGGAGCAGGTCCGCGCTCGGATAGCTCTGCGCGGCCTGGAGCAGGGCGAAGATGTCGTACGCGGCGACCACCTTGGCCCGATTCCGGAGCCGCGGGGTCAAGGCGTCGACGAGCGCGGGGTGGCCGGACCCGAGGAGCACCACCGGCGCATCTTCGCTGGGCGCCGCGAGGGAGTGGCGCTTGCGCCGTCGCACGCCGCTGTCCGGCGGATCGGACAGGAACGCCGGCGCGAGGTCGGCGAGGACCGCCTCCGCGGCCTCGTCGCCGAGCCGATCCGAGACCGCCTCCCGGAGCGCTCCGCAGGCGAACGAGCCGAAGGTCGCCGCGTCTTCGGGGACCGCCTCGAGCCCATGCCGGCGAAGCGCGTCGTCGAGCACGCTGTCGAGGACCTCCACGCTGGCCAGGCGCCCGAGCGCCTCACGAAGCAAACGCGCATGGTGCCCGCCGGGCACCGGAGTCGCACGTTGCCTCCGACCATCTGTCACGGCTGGAATCGTACGCTGAGCAGGGCCTCCGAGCCAGCCCGGAGCGAGGGATTTCTCCGGCCCAATTCAGGGACATCCGGTCAGCGACGGCGGAAGAAATTGAGGAGCGGCGCGAGCCGGAACGTGCGGGCGCGGCCGAGCCAGTGCCACCACCACGTCACCGTCCAGCCGCCGATGGCGAGCGCGGTGAACAGGAAGAAGAAGAAGATCCGCGCCCAGTCCATGTAGCTCTCGTAGCCGGCGGGGATGGAGACGGCGGCGGAGATGGTCATGGACGCGGCGAAGAGCGCCACCGCGACGCGGGTGGCGCTCTGATAGACGGTGTCAGGAAGTTTGTCGAGCTTCGGCGTGATCGGCTTCACCTGCACGTTGCCGGTCTCGAAGTCGTGGAGGATCTGGTCCACGTGCGTGGGCATGGTGCGGAGGAGCGACGCCACCCCCACGCCGCCGCCGAGCGCCTGCTGGACCATCTGCTGCGGGCTCCAGCGCTCGCTGAAGATCCGCTCCACGTAGGGCTTGGTGATCTCGAGCGCGTCCACGTCGGGGTGCAGCGCGCGCACGAGGCCCTCGACGGTGCCCGCGGCCTTGACGAGCAGCGAGTACTCGATGGCCAGCTTCACGCGAAACTTGCGGACCGCGTTGGCGAACTCCTCGATGAAGCCCTCGGTGTCGATCTCCCCGACGCTCTGCACCATCACGTACTGCGAGCGCACCCGGATGATCTCGCGCTTGAGGTCGCCGATGTCGACGCGCTGGGTCGGCGTGCCCATCTTCAGGAGCACGCGCGCGACCGTGCTCGCGTCGTCGAGGATGGTCCCCAGCACGAGGGTGACCAGGTCGTCGCGCTGCTCGGGAGAGAGCGTGCCGACGAGGCCCATGTCGAGGAAACAGATCGTGCCCTCGTCGTCGACCAGGATGTTCCCCGCGTGCGGGTCGCCGTGGAAGAAGCCGTCGACGAAGACGCCCTTGCACATCGCGTGCAGTACCTCCTCGATGGCGTGCGCGGCCTCGTCGCTGCCCGGCTCGAGGTCGCGGATGGGCCGCCCCTCGAAGTGGCTCATGGTCAGCACGGTGCGGCAGCTGAGCTCGGGGATGGGCTCGGGCACGGTGACCGGGCGCGCGGGGTCGAGGAGCTGGCGGGCCCGGACGAGGTTGGCGAGCTCCGCGCTGAAGTTGAGCTCTCGGAGCAGGTTCTTCTCGAACTCACCGACGATCTTCGCGGGCTGGATCAGCTTCAGCTCGTCGATGCTCACCTCGAGCCCGCGCGCGGCCAGGTACAGCAGATCGAGATCGCCGCGCATGACGTCGCCGATGCCCGGCCGCTGCACCTTCACGACGACCCGGCGCCCCTCCTTCGTCGTCGCCATGTGGATCTGGCCGATCGACGCGGTCGCGAGGGGCTCCTCCTCGAGCTCCGAGAAGATCTCCGCCACCGGGCGCCCGAGCCCCTGCTCGATGACCTTCTCGACGTCCGAGTAGGGGATGACGGGCGCCTGGTCCTGGAGCGTGCTGAGGGCCTGGATGTAGTCCGCGGGGAGCAGATCCGCGCGCATCGACAGGACCTGACCGAGCTTGATGTAGGTCGGGCCGAGGGCGCCGAGCAGCTGCGTGAAGCGCTCCGCCGGCGTGCCCTGCGCCTCCTTGCCCTGCTTGGCGACGTCCCGACCCAGGATCTGGGCCGCGAACGGCATGCGCAGGAGGATCTCGCCGAAGCCATGGCGCGCGACCACCACGGCGACCTTGCGGAGGCGGGTGACGTCGCGGACGGCGACGCCGAGGATGCTCTTGGTCTCCCCCTGGGTCACGAAGGTCCGGAGGTTATCCCGGCTGGTCGCGGGGCGCGAATCACGTGTCGATCGATCCGACGGGCTGGGGCGCCACCGGCTCGAGCGGCGAGGCCGGCTCGAGGGTGGGGGCCGTCGGGCGCGGGGCGGGCGCGGTCGGCTCCGTGATCGTGAGGATCACCCAGACGATCATGCCGCTCAGCGTCGCCACCAGGACGCCGACGAGGAGCACCAGGAGCACCCACACGAAGGCGGGCACCCGCCGCGGCGAGGCGCCGACGGGGATGGGCCCCGGGGGATCGGTGGGCGGGATGCCGCCGGGATCCGAGCCTGTCTGCCAGGCCTCGGGAGGCACCGAGCGCGCAGGCGGGGCGTGGGACGCGGGCGCGCCCGGGGGCGGCGTGGAGACGGAGGGCACGGCCGGCGGCAGCGGCAGCGGGTGTCCGCCCCCCATCGGCGGCGTGCGCCCCTGATGCGGCTCGTAGGCGGGCGGCGCGTGTGACGCCGGCGGGCGGCTCGGGAGCACCGACGAGACCTCGGAGCGATCGACCGACACGGTCTCCGCGAAGGCGACGGCCGAGCGATCGCCGCTCGGGGCCGGCGCGTCCAGCACGGGCGCGAAGGCCTCCCACATCTCGTGCGCGTCGCGGAAGCGCGCGGCGTGGTCGCGGGCGACCGCGCGCAGGAACCAGGCGTCGTACTCGCGCGAGAACGTCACGCCGAGCCCGAGCCACGCCGCGCGGGTCGACGCGGGCTCGACCGGATCGACGTGCAGCTCGCGCAGGAGCCCGCCGATCCCCGACTCGTCCTGCGCCGCCTTCCAGTAGATGCGGCCCGTCAGCACGTAGAAGGTCAAGAGCCCGAAGGCCCACACGTCGGTGCAGCAGGCGATGCGCCCCCCCGCGGAGGTCTGCTCGGGCGCCATCCACATCGGGGAGCCCACCGCGCCCGTGCCGGTGCCCGACGTGCGGTGGGCGTCGATGAGCTTGGCCACGCCGAAGTCGAGCAGCTTCACGCGCTCGCTCGGCCCGTGCAGGAAGACGTTCTCCGGCTTCACGTCGCGGTGCACGAGCCCCTCGCGGTGGGCGGAGCCGAGCACCTCCGCGAGCGCGGCGAAGATCGGGGCCGCCTCTTCCATGCCCATGGGGCCGCGAGACTTGATCCGGGCGCGCAGGTCCTCGCCGCGCAGCAGCTCCATCACGATGAAGGGGATGCCCGCCTCGTCGTCGATGCCCGTGTGGTAGACGCGCGGGATCCCGTCGTGCGCGAGCTGCATGGCGATCTGCGCTTCCTGCAGGAAGCGGCGGCGCGGCCGCTCCTCGGCGACGAGCTCCGGCAGGAGCACCTTCATCGCCTGCTCCTCGCCCGTGCGTCGATCGCGCACGGCGTACACCGCGCCCATGCCACCGGAGGCGATCGGCCGGAGCACCTCGTAGTCATGGGCGAAGACGGCGCCCGGCCGCAGCCGAAGGGACCCCAACATGGGTCGCCTCAACCTATCACGGGCCGGGGGCGCGGCGACGAACACGCGTCCGCAACGCTCCCCGAGAGCCGATCGATTCCAAATGGCGTCCTGGACGAGGCTTGTCTACGCTCGCGACATGACGCGCCCGCTCTCGATCCTCGTCCTGTCGGCCGCCGTCGTCTGCGGATGCGGCGACCCCTCGGAGACGACGCCCGTCGAGGCCGCGGAGGCGCCGCCCGTGGAGCGCTCTCCCGAGGAAGGCGAGGCGGTGGAGGCGGCGCCCTCCGTGGAGCTGACCGGCGCGGTGATCGCCGCGCAGCATCAGCAGGCGCTCCGCCTGCGCGCGAGCGAGCCGGCCCGCGCGGTCGAGATGCTCGAGGCGACGTGCGAGCGCGAGCACTCGCCGAGCTGCATCGCGCTCGCGGACATGGTCGAGGCGGGCGAGGGCACGGACGCCGACCCGGAGCGCGCGGAGGCGCTGCTCGAGCAGGCCTGCTTCGCGGGCGCGAACACGGCGTGCGACCGGCTCGGGCACTGAGAGCCGAGCGCGTCGAGCGGACCCCGACCTCCGACACGGTCTCTGATACTCTCCGGCCCGCGTGACCACCGAACGAAAGCTGAAGGGGATCAACTTCCTCGGCACGCTCAAGACCCTGGGCAAACAGCACGGGCCCGAGGTGCAGAAGCGGGTCGAGGCGAGGCTCCCGGGGGAGCTCGGGGAGACCTTCCGACACGGCGCGCTGCTCGCGAGCGGCTGGTATCCGGCGAGCTGGTACGGGCAGCTCCTCGACGCCATCGTGGCCGAGACCCGAGGCGACGCGTCGAGCGTCCGGATGCTCTCGCGCGAGGCGGTCGCGGCCGACTTCAAGACCCTGTTCAAGGTCGTGCGGCTCTTCATGACGCCCCAGAGCGCGCTCAAGCAGAGCATGCGCGTCTCACGCCGCTACATCGACGGAGGCGACATCGAGGTCGTCGACGCCGGCGACGGCCACATCCACTACCGCTTCCGCGACTACCACGGCTACTCCCGGCTCATGTGGTGGGACTTCATCGGCGGCATCGAGGGCGTGCTGACGAACCTCGGCGCCGAGGACATGACCGCCCGCATCATCGAAGGCGGCGACGACGGCGATCCGACGCTCGAGGTCATGCTGCGCTGGCGAGACCGCTGAGGGTCCAAGGTCGCCGTTGGCGGGAGGGTCCAGCCGTCATGTCGCGCCTGCTCGTCCCGCTCGCCGCCCTCCTCGCCGTCCTCGCGCCGGAGCACGCCTCCGCGCAGCGCCACGCCGACCGCGTGCCCGATCTGCACGAGGGCGTGCTGTCGCAGCTCGTGCTCGGCCAGCAGCGCGCCGTGTCCCGGTGCGCCCGGGAGACCGACTCCAGCGCCCACCTGGCCGAGGTCCGCGTGCGGGTCAGCCCCGGGGCCGCGCCCGCGACCCTCTACAGCTCCCCCATCCGGGTGGTGGTGCGGAGCCGGGGCCGCGACGGCGCGCTCGAGGCCTGCGTGCGACGCGCGGTGCACGCGGCGCTCCGGCGCGCTCCCTACGCGGTGCCGCGCACGGTCCGCGCCCGACACACCTTCCAGATCGAGGGCCGGCCCGAGCCGCCGCTCCCGCGCCACGCCACGCCCTACTCCGAGGCCGAGATCCAGCGCGCGCTCACCGCGCGCGGGCGCGCCCTGCAGCGCTGCCTGGGCGTGGCCGGCTTGCCCGAGGAGGCGACCCTGCGCGTGGCGGTCGAGCCCAGCGGACGGCTGGTCCTGACCTCGGCCACCCTGCCCTCGGGCGCGGATCGGGACGCGCTGTCGTGCCTGAACAGGGTCATCACGCGGATCCGGGTGCGCGGCGCCCCGGCCCGGCGCGTCACCGTCGTGCACCGGCTGGGCGTGCGCCAGCGCTGAGGCCGCGCATACTCGGCGGGTGCACGACACGCCGCTCCTGCACAAGCCGATCGACTACGGGAGCGAGGCCGCCGACCTGGCCTTCGCCGCCGCCGTCGGCGTGCACGCGCTGATCGCGGGCGCGGCCGTGATCGCCGGCGTCGTCGCCCTCGCCTCGAAGAAGGCCGGCCGGCTCCACCGACGCGTCGGCGCCGCGTTCCTCTGGGGCATGGGCGGCGCGGCGGTGACCGGGATCGGGGTCGACCTCGTCCGCCTGCTCGTGCGCTTCGAGGCCAACCACACCAGCCACGCGGGCTTCGGCGCGCCCAGCTCCGTGCCCGCCCGGATCGCCTTCCTCTACGCCGCGCTCTGTGTCCTGTTCATGGTCCGGCGCGGCTGGGCCGCCTTCGCGCGCCGCCGCGTGCTGCCCACGGAGCGCCTGATCGCCCCCGCGCTCGCCGCGCTCGGCGTGATCTCCGGCGCGGTCATCGTGACCTGGCTCAATCCGTGGACCGGCGCGCTCTGGATGATCGCGACGTTCACGCTGGGCGTCGCGATCGCCAACCGCCTGATGGGGGCCGCCCGCAAGGTCGAGCACCGCTTCCACCTGCTCTTCCTCGCCGCCTTCAGCTGGTGGGGCGCCGCGCAGGGCTTCGGCCCGGCGATCGGCATCGCGCTCTCCGGCGTCGGCCCCGTCTCCCCGTACGTCGGCGATCGCCCGGGCTCCTTCAGCCTCGCGTTCTTCGCGTTCCTCGCGGTGTGGCTGCCCGCGTTCGCGCTCGCGGCCTGGCTGGGCGCGCGCCACGCGAGGGCGGCGCGCTGATGGACGCGCTGCTCACGCGCGCCTGGAGCTTCGTCGACACGGAGCGGCCCCACGCCGCGTGGCCGGTCACGCTCTTGCCCGGGAGCCTGGACGAGCCGCTCTTGCTCACGGCCGAGGGCGCGATGTCGAACGTGTGCACCCACCGGGGCGCCTGCCTGCTCGACGCCCCCACCGACGCGCGCACGATCCGTTGCCCCTACCACGGGCGGCGCTTCCGCTTGGACGGCGCGATCAGCGCGGCGCCCGGCTTCGAGGCTCTGCCCGACGAGCCCTTGCCTGGCGTGGCGAGCGCGGCGCTCGGGCCGATGCGCTTCGCGTCCCTGGATCCCGCGGCGAGCTTCGACGACCACCTCGCGCCGGTCCGGGAGCGGCTGGCCTTCTTCCCGTGGGAGACGCTGGCGCACGACCCCGCGAGCGACCGCGCGTTCACCCTCGAGGCGCCGTGGACCCTCTGGTGCGAGAACTACCTCGAGGGCTTCCACATCCCGTACGTGCACCCCTCCCTGGCGCGCGCGCTGGACCTCGCCCGCTACTCCGTCGAGGTCTTCGATCGTTGCGCGCTCCAGATCGGCGACGCCTCCGAGGGTGAGGTCGCCTTCGCGCTGCCTCCCGCGCACCCCGACGCCGATCGGCGCGTGGGCGGCTTCTATCTGTTCGTGTGGCCGCTGACCGCGATCAACCTCTACCCCTGGGGCGTGAGCCTCAACGCGGTGCAGCCGCTCGGTCCCGATCGCACGCGCGTCGTCTACCGGGCCTACGTCGCGCGCCCCGAGCTCCGAGAGCGCGGCGCCGGCGCGGGGCTCGACGACGTAGAGGCCGAGGACGACGCCATCGTCGAGCGCGCCGCGCGCGGGGTCCGGAGCCGCCTCTACCGGCAAGGCGGGCTGAGCCCGACGCACGAGGCCGCAGTCGCGTGGTTTCAGGACCGTCTCTATCGGTGCTCCCAGGAGGCGGCGCCCCCCGCCAGCCGCTCCGGGTCGTCCGAGGACAGGTAGGCGCGGGCCACCTCGTCGTCTCGCGCGACGGCCTGCGCGAACGCCACCGCGACCGAGCGAAGCCACACCAGATAGGCCTCGCAGCGCGCCGCGTCGCCCCCTTCGTCGCGCACGTGACGCTCGCAGGCCTCCGTGCCGTACTCGAAGGTGGTGTGCCGCGCCGCCTCCTCCTCGATCCAGAGCAGATGTCGATCGCCGGAGGGCGCGAGATCGAAGGAGAGGCGCCGGTTCTCCGCGACATGATCGCTCGTGTCGTCGCCGACGCCGGTGAGCGTGAGGTGTGGGCGGGTCAGGCAGAGGCCGGGATCGGTCGCCAGCGCCCGACAGGCCTCCCCCGTGAGCGACGCTTCGGTGAATCCGTCGTCGCCCGGCCCCTGCGGCGAGGCGGAGAGGAACGCGACCGGACGAGGGTCCAGCAGCAACATGTCTTCACCTGCGATCTGCCGCGTGGCCCCCGCGACCATCATCGTGGCGCCCGCGCCGGCGGAGTGCCCCGCGTAGATCACGCGAGAGAGATCGATCGACCCTTCGAGCGGCATGCCCGCGGACGCGGCCACCTCGAGATGGTCGAGGACCGCGCGCACGTCGTGCGGGCGATCCCAGCTGAGGTGCTTCCAGTAGCGGCAACCTGCATCGACGCAGATCCCGGACTCTCCACCCGCGCTGCACTCCGACGCGTCGACGCACGCGTCGCCTCCGCAGCCGTCGGTCCAGTCGAGCGCGACGCACAGCGCGTCGAACGCGGCGCGGTCGCGCGGGGTGTGCGCGATGGCGACGAACGTGTAGCCGGCGCGCACGAAGACCTCGCCCCACCCGGTGCCGACCGTCGTGGCGTCGCGCTTGCCCGAGGCGCCGCCGTGTGACCAGAGGACGACCGGCGTCGGCTCGGTGGCGCCGCGCGGGCGGCGGATCTCGACCTGAACCACCCGCGTCTCCCCGGTCACGTCCTCGTAGGAGACCTGTCGGGTCATCATCGCGCCGACGTCGAAGCGCTCGGTCGGCGCGAAGGCACAGGCTTCGAGATCGTCGGCCCCGCATCCCTCGCGCATCGCCGCGTCCATCGCCGCGTCCATCGCCGCGTCTCTCGCGACGCCGCCGTCGTCATCGAGCCCCGCGTCCCGGGATCCGTCGACGTCGCCGCAGCCGAGCGCGACACAGAAGGTGAGAAGCAGCAGGCGATCACGCATGCCGGCGAACCTGCCATGACCGGCGACGGAATTTGAAGCGCGCCGCCGAGGGAGTCCTCGACGGCGCGCGTCTGCACTTACGAGATCAGCCGCTGATGCTGACGTGCAGGTGGTGGTGGTGGAAGCGGAACCAGCCGCGGCCCATGTCCGTCTCTTCCCAGGTGATGCTGTGGCGCGAGCACGCCGCGCCGCTGACCCAGCCGTCCGCGCAGAGCTGACTGAGCGCGGAGTCGACGAGCGGGCCCACGCGCCCGTCCACGCCGATGACGCGCACGTTGGGGCTCGCGTGCAGGTGCCCGAGGAAGAGCGCGGTGCGCCACGGGTCGAGGTCGTTCGGCGCGCCGGTGCAGTGGTAGACGTCGCTGCCGCCCTCCGTGTGGGGGCAGACGCTGCGGAGGCGGTTGTCACCGGACATCTGGTAGTAGGCGATGTCCATGTCGTGCCCGTTGACGTGCGTGCCCGCGGGGTGACCCGGGCTGCCGTCACGCGTCCCGGGGATCGAGCCGTCGGCCTCGCTCATGTCGCCGAGCCCGAGCGGCTGGCCGACGTTGCCGAAGCTCCACCCACCGCTCTGGCAGTCGACCATCGCGGTCGCGTACTTGACGAGCATCATGACGTCGCGGCGCACGTAGCTGCGGTACTGATCGGCCGAGGTCTCGCCGTTCAGCGGGTAGTCCCAGTAGCCGGGCCCCATGTCCGGGTCGAAGGGCACGAGGTCCGAGCAGCTCGCGCCGCTGCAGCGCCAGTCGGGCACGCTGCCCACGCCGGCGGCGCAGGACGGCGGAGGCCCGGGGGGCGGGGTGCCGAGGTCGATCACGCACTCTCCGCTCGCCGCGCACAGCTGCCCGGACGGGCAGGAGCCAGCCGTGCAAGGGGGCGCGACGCAGCGGCCGTCGCTGCACACGTCGCCACCGGAGCAGTCCGTGTCGGCGGTGCAGGCGGGCACGCAGGCGGTGCGGTCGGCGTTGACGGTGAAGCCCTCGTCGCACACGCAGCCATCGCCTTCGGGGTGGGAGTTCGGCGGGCAGTCGCCGCCGCCCGTGCTCTCGGGGCAGATCTCCGCGCAGGTCGAGTCGCAGGACGAGCTGTCGTCCGGGATGCAGGAGCCGTCCGAGTCGCACGCGCCGCCGCAGGTGAAGCTCGCGCAGTCCGGCCAGCACACGCCGCCCGCGACGCCGTCGATGCCCCAGCAGCGCGAGCCCGTCGGGCACTCCGCCGTCGAGCCCGCGGCCGAGCACTCCGTCGCCGTGCGCGTCATGCAGATGCCGAGCACGCAGGCGCCGGGGTTGGCGGCCGTGCCCGCGCACTCCGAGTCGCAGTTGCAGGCCGAGCCCGGCTCACGCCCGCCAGCGGGGGGAGGCGTGTCCGCGTCGTCGCCGGTCGGGGGCGTGCCGCCGTCCATGATCAGGACGGCGCCCGAGTCGTCGGTCGTCATCGTGGGTCCGGACGCGTCGCAGCCGGCGAGAGCCAGCACACCAGCGGCCAACAAGAGCAGAGCGCGGTTCATCGATCCTCCAAAAACATCCCGGCCGGCGTCGCCTCGAGACGGACGTGACGGGCCTCTACCGGGGCGCTCTGCAAACCAGCGGCCGTGGACGATCCGGGCTGGGATCGCCGCGCGTGACGGCGCCCGGGGCGGCGGAGGTGGTCAGTCGACTAGCCGGTTTCGACCCTCGAGGCGCCACCCGGGCGGCCCACCCAGGCGCCGCGGTGCCGCGGCCAGCTCGGCTCACGCTGGCGGACCGCGTAGCGACCGCCGCGGTCCTCCACGAAGTATTGAAGCTCTCCGAACCCGGCCGCTCGCAGGAGGGCGCGCTCCTCGTCGAGCGAGCGCAGCCGGAAGCGGTATCGGAAGGCGTCCATCAGAGCGGCGCCGTCGTCGAGCTCGAAGTGGATGCGCGCGTCGAGCCATCCGTCCCGGGCGCCGCGCTGCTCCCAGACGTACGTGAACCCGTCGTGTGGGTGCTCGTCTCGACACGGGGCCGCGAGCGCGGGGCCTCCGAAGCGCTCGAGCACGAGCAGCCCGTCGTCCTCGAGGCACGCCCGCGCGCTCGCGAGGTACGCGGCGAGGGCGGCGTCGTCGAAGATCGCCCAGCTGAAGTTCATCGCGACGATGAGGTCGAAGCAGCGGTCGGAGAGCGCGCGCACGTCGCCGCGCACGATCGTCACGCGCTCGGACTCCTCCTCGTCCATCGCGGCCCGGCGCGCCTCCGCCTCCCGCACGAGCTCCGCGTCGTGCTCCACCGCGACCGCCTCGCGATCGTCGTCGCTCTCCACCCAGGCGGCCGCGATCAGCGCGGTGCCCGCGAAGTCCTCGCGCAGCGTCAGCGCGGGGCGCGGCTCGGACCAGACGCGCTCGAAGAACGCGACGTCGGCCTCGGGCGACTGGACCGCGACCTCGTACAGCCGATGGCGATTCACCTGGCCACCGATAGTCCAAGGTCGAAGAGAGTCGAGTAGTCTCTGCCCGGGGGCACGTGCGCACACTTCGAGAGACGGCCGGCTGGGGGCTCACGATCGCGCTGTGGGCCTACCCGTTGGCGGCCCCAGCTCTCGTCATCGCGTGGCTCGTGGGCGACCTGCCTCTCGGCGTCGGCCTCCTGACGCTGCTGGCCGGGCTCGCGTGGCCGGGCCTGGTCCTCACCGCGATCCGACTGCGCGCGCCGGATCCGCGCGAGGTCGCCGAGGCCGACGGACGCCGCCCGGTGGTGCTCTTCCACGCCTTCGCCCGCAGCGACCTGCCCTGGTTCGAGCGCCTGCTGCTCGTCAGCCCGGGCTTCTGGCGCGACCTCGCGGATCATCTCCAGGAGCGCGCGCTGGTCCGCTCGCTCTCGGCGGTGGGGCCGGTGCTGCCGGTCGCCCGCCCCAGGCCCGCTCCCGACCATGGCCCCGTCCGCGCGCTCGACGCGTCGGGCTGGGAGGCCCGCCTGCGACGCCCGCTTCGCCGCGCCAGGCTGCTCGCCGTCGTGCTCGACGGCCGGCAGACCGATCTGCGCGCGCTCTCGATGGGGCGCGACCTCCTCGGGCTTTCCCGCGTCCTGCTCGTGCCGCCGGCCCGGCCGACCGACGCGTTCGGGGAGCGCTGGGCCGCGCTGGTAGAGAGCGCTCGTGAGGCGCTGCCCGCGATCACGCCTCGGAGCGTCGCCTTCCGCTACTCCGCGCAGGAGACCGTCGAGGCGCTCGAGGCGCGCAGCCCGGGCCTGCTCGCGCGCCTCTCCCTGCTCCGTCAGCCCGACCTGATGCTCCGCGAGGGCGAGCCGGTCGTCGGGCCGAAGCGCCCCTCGTACGCGCCCTTCGTCGCGATCCTCCCGGTCGGCGCGGCGCTGATCGGCGCGCTGGCGCTGCCCGAGATGCTCGAGTCCTATCACCGCATCCGCCTCCATGGGGACGCCGTCCCGATGGGCCTCCTGCTCTTCGGGCTGGGCGTCGCGATCGCCGTCTCGAGCCGACGCGTCTGGCGGCTGGTGCCCGGCAGCGAGCTGCCCCTGGTCGCCCTCGCGTCCGCCCCGTGGTGGGGCGCGGAGCTCGTGACGTGGCTGGACGGCGCCAGCCTCTCCCGTCGACTGAAGGCGGCCGCGATCGGCGCGGCGTACTCGATGCCGCTGCTCTTCTCGGTCGCGGTCCTGCTCGCGCTCTCGACGCTCGCGCGCCGCACGCCGCACCGGAGCGGCAAGTTCGCCGTGTTCGGCCTCGCCGCGCTCGTGCCCTTCCTGCCGCTCGGCGCGACCCTCGACGACGCCTCCGCGCAGGCCGCGATGTTCGGCATGGCGATCGTCGCGTCCGCGGTGATCCTGCCGCTCGTGTTCTGGGCCGCGAGCGGGGACGCCGGGCGCCGCCACGCGCCGCTCCCCCTCGGGGCCTCGGTCGCGGCCGGTCTCGGGCTCGCCGCGGCCGGCACGGTGGCCGCGCACGTGGCCTGGCGACGCGCCCTCTCGCGCGAGCACTTCGCCGAGACCGCGGCCCCGCTGACCCTCTGGGACGACGCGTGGCCGTGGTTCCTGCTCGCGATCCCGGTGACGGCGACCGTGCTCGCGGTGGCCTTTCGAGGGCGGGCGACGCGCGTCTCGGTCGGCAACCTGAGCACGCTGGCGCCGCTGATGCTGATCGTCGCCCTCGTCTCCGGCGCGCACGCCGAGGCGCGCGCGCGCATCGCGGCGTCGGCCGCGGGGAGCGTCGACGATCTCCTGCGTCCCGTCCTCGGAGAGGGCGCGCGCGGGCTGGCGCTGCCCGAGATGGTCGCGGACGAAGACGCCCAGCAGCCGGTCGAGGTCGCGCTCGACGTGCGCGGGGCGATCGTCGGCGGCGCGTACGTCGCTCACCCGGGGCAGCTGTCCACGGGGCGCGGCTCGGTGGCGCTCGCGCGCGCGCTCGCGCTCGCGGCGCGCGACGGCGTCGTCACCGTCGCGGTGGATCGCGAGGTGCAGCTGGACGCGGTGAGGGGGCTCGCGGCCCTGGCCTTCCGCGAAGGCGCGGGTGAGCTGCACGTCGTCGTGCGGCGCCCCGACGGTGGCGCGGGCCTGGTGCGGCTCTACGATCGACGCCCCAACCCCGGCCACGTCCACCTCACCATGCGCGTCTCGCACGACGGGGTCATCCTCGCGGACACGGGCGGCTATCGCTTCGACATCCCCGCGCGGGGTGGCGCTCAGGATGACGGCGGCGTGTCGCTGCGCCTGAGTCAGTATCGCGCCCAGGTCCCCGCGAGGCGCGTGCTCTTGATCGGAGGGCGGCACGCGCGCTGGGGAGTGGTGGCGCCGCTCTGCCGCACGGCCGTGGCCCATTTCCCCGAGCTGGCCCTCGTCGACCTCTGAGCGCGCTCTCGCCCCTGCTTGGACCACGCCGCGAAACGCGCTATCAGCGAAGGGATGATTCGCGCCAAGATCCTCGGCCTCGGCTCCTACGTCCCCGACCGCGTCGTGACCAACGAGGAGCTCCCGTTCCTCGATGATCAGCACGTCCGGCAGGACGAGCTTCAGACCGAGACGAGCGACGAGTGGATCCGCGCGCGCACCGGAATCCAGGAGCGACGCTACGTCCCCAACGAGGAGAACGGCGCGTGGCGCACCAGCGATCTCGGCGTCGAAGCCGCGAAGCGGGCCATCGCCGACGCCGGCCTCGAGCCGAAGGACATCGACTGCATCATCCTCGGGACGCTGTCGCCCGACTTCCACTTCCCGGGCACCGCGGTGTTCGTGCAGGACAAGCTCGGCATCGCAGGAGAGGACGGCTGCGCCTGCTACGACATCCGTCAGCAGTGCAGCGGCTTCGTGTACGGCATGGAGATGGCCGACGCGTTCATCCGCACGGGCAAGTACGAGAAGATCCTGCTCATCGGCGCGGAGCTGCACAGCCACTCGCTCGACTACACGACGCGCGGGCGCGACATCATGGTGCTCTTCGGCGACGGCGCCGGGGCGATGGTCCTCGGCAAGACCGAGACGGAAGACGACAAGGAGGGCGTGCTCTACACGCACGCGCAGGCCGACGGCTCCGGCGCGATGAACCTCTACCTCAAGGTCTTCGACATCGGCCACAAGCCTTACGTGTTCTACGACGCCACGGCCAAGGACGACCCCGAGCACATGTACCCGCAGATGGTCGGCAAGCGCGTCTTCCTGCACGCGGTCCGCAACATGGTCGTGGCCACCAACCGCGCGCTCGAGAAGACGGGCCTGACCTGGGACGACATCGACTGGTTCGTTCCCCACCAGGCCAACCTGCGCATCAACGAGCAGGTCGTGCAGTACGCCGAGATCCCGCCCGAGAAGGCCCTCAACAGCATCATGTGGTACGGCAACACGACCGCGGCCACGGTCCCGCTGACCATCGATCACTGGCGCAAAGAGGGCAAGGTCAAGAAGGGCGACTTGATCCTCTCCACCGTCTTCGGCAGCGGCTTCACCTGGGGCGCGACGGTCTTCAGGCTGTAGCAGCGAGCCGCCGGGCTCAGGGCCCGCAACCGGAGGGCGTGCAGACCAGCGGGCTGGTGCACGCGGAGTCGTCGGGGAGGTTCCGGCACACGTCGGTCGTCTCGTCGCAGATGTCGGTCGTGCACATGACCGCGTCGTCGCAGTCGGGCGCGGTGCCCGGCATGCAGCCGCCCGCCACGCACGTCTCGGCGCCGTTGCAGAAGAGACCGTCGTCGCAGTCCCCGTCCCCCGCGCACTCCGGCACGCAGCCCATCGTCGCGTTGCAGGTCTCGCTGGCGCCGCACGCCGTGTCGTCCGGCACGTTCCGGCAGACGTCCGCCGTCTCGTCGCAGAGGTCCGTCGTGCACATCACCGCGTCGCCGCAGCTCGGCGCCGTGCCCGGCATGCAGCCGCCCGACACGCACGTCTCGGCGCCGTTGCAGAACTGACCGTCGTCGCAGTCCCCGTCTCCCGCGCACTCCGGCACGCAGCCCATCGTCGCGTTGCACGTCTCGCTCGCCCCGCACGCCGTGTCGTCCGGCACGTTCCGGCAGACGTCCGCCGTCTCGTCGCACAGGTCCGTCGTGCACATCACCGCGTCGCCGCAGCTCGGCGCCGTGCCCGGCATGCAGCCGCCCGACACGCAGGTCTCCGCGCCGTTGCAGAACTGACCGTCGTCGCAGTCCCCGTCCGCCGCGCACTCGGGCACGCAGCCCATCGTCGCGTTGCACGTCTCGCTGGCGCCACACGCCGTGTCGTCCGGCACGTTCCGGCAGACGTCCGCCGTCTCGTCGCAGAGATCCGTCGTGCACATCACCGCGTCGCCGCAGCTCGGCGCCGTGCCCGGCATGCAGCCGCCCGACACGCAGGTCTCGGCGCCGTTGCAGAACTGACCGTCGTCGCAGTCGCCGTCTCCCGTGCACTCCGGCACGCAGCCCATCGTCGCGTTGCACGTCTCGCTCGCGCCGCACATCCCGTCGTCCGGGATGTTCCGGCACACGTCCGCCGTCTCGTCGCAGCCGTCGATCGTGCACATCACCGCGTCGCCGCAGCTCGGCGGGGTGCCCGGCATGCAGCCGCCCGACACGCACGTCTCCGCGCCGTTGCAGAACTGGCCGTCGTCGCAGTCCCCGTCCTCCGCGCACTCCGGCACGCAGCCCATCGTCGCGATGCACGTCTCGCTCGCGCCACACATCCCGTCGTCCGGCACGTTGCGGCACACGTCCGCCGTCTCGTCGCAGCCGTCGATCGTGCACGTCACCGCGTCGCCGCAGCTCGGCGCCGTGCCCGGCATGCAGCCGCCCGACACGCACGTCTCCGCGCCGTTGCAGAACAGACCGTCATCGCAGTCGCCGTCCGCCGCGCACTCCGGCACGCAGCCCATCGTCGCGTTGCACGTCTCGCTCGCCCCACACGCGGCGTCGTCCGGCACGTTGCGGCAGACGTCCGCCGTCTCGTCGCACAGATCCGTCGTGCACGTCACCGCGTCGCCGCAGCTCGGCGCCGCGCCCGGGGCGCACGCGCCCGCCACGCACGCCTCGGCGCCGTTGCAGAACTGACCGTCGTCACAGTCCGCGTCGACCGTGCACTCGGGCACGCAGTTCATGACCGCGTCGCAGGTCTCGTTCGACGCGCAGCGCGAGTCGTCCACCAGGTTGGCGCAGCGCTCGGCCACCTCGTCGCAGAAGTCCACGGTACACGCCACCGCGTCGCCGCAGCTCGGCGCCATGCCACCGACGCAGCGGCCGGCGCTGCAGGTCTCGACCCCGTTGCAGAAGAAGCCGTCGTCGCAGTCCGCGTCGCTCGTGCAGTCTCCGACGAACGTACAGCCGCCCGGCGGGATGCACTGGCGGTCGAGCGGACAGAGAGAGTCGTCGGCGACGTGCACGCAGGCGTCGGCCACGTCGTCGCAGGCGTCCACCGTGCATGCGACGCCGTCGCCGCAGTCGGGCGGCGTCCCCGCGGCGCAGCGCCCGTCGACGCAGCGCTCCGCGCCGTCGCAGAAGTTGCCGTCGTCACAGTCCGCGTCGCCCACGCAGAGGGTCGGGGGCACGCAGCCTCCCGTCGGATCGCACACGAAGTCCCCCGCGCACTCTCGCGCGTCGGGCGTGTTCACGCAGCCGCCCAGCGCCTCCGAGCACGCGTCGATCGTGCACGTCGTGGCGTCGTCGCACTCGGGCGGCGCGCCGGGCACGCAGCGATCGTCGGCGCAGCGCTCGGGGCCGTTGCAGACGAAGCCGTCGTCGCACTCCGCGTCCGACGCGCAGGGCTCCATGGGCACGCAGCCCATCGAGGGCGAGCAGAGCTCATCGGCGCCACACTCGGCGTGGTCCGGCAGGCGCAAGCACTCGTCGGCCGCCTCGTCACAGACCTCGACCGTGCACGCGAAATCATCGTTGCAACGCGGCGGGCTGCCCGAGATGCACGTGCCGCCCGAGCAGATCTCGAAGCCGTTGCAGAAGAAGCCGTCGTCGCACTCGCGGTCGGCGCTGCAGGCCGGTGGCTGGGTGTCACCGTCCATGCCCACGACACCAGCGTCGGTGGGCCCGAGGCCGCTCCGCTGAAGCGAGCAGCCGGCGGGGAGGAGCGAGAGGAGCGAGAGCCCCAGGATGAAACAAGAAAAGCGTCTCATGAAGCAGAGGGAGTCAGCATAACGCGCCCGCCCCACGCGCGCGACGAAACCGGCGCGATCGAGGGCGTCACCCCGACGGGAGCGCGCGGGCCGGGACCCCGCCCACCCTCGCGCCGGGAGGGACGTCGCGCGTCACGACCGCGCCCATCGCGATCACCGCGCCGTCGCCGACGCGGACACCGTCGGTGATCCCCGCGTTGGCGCCGATCCACACGTTCGCCCCGATGTGGATGCCGCGAGATCGCGTGGGCTGCTCCGAGATGGGGGCCCCGGGCTCGGTGCCGTGATCCCAGGCGAAGATCGTCGCGCCCGTCGCGATGCGGGTCCCCGCCCCCACGTGAATGCCGCCCCGCCCGCCGTCGAGGGTCGCCCGGACGTTCACGCTCGCGCCCGGGCCCAGCGAGATCGGTCCGTGCAGGAAGGCGTCCGCGGCCACGCTCGCGCCCGCGGCCAGGCGGATGGGCCGCGTGGGCTCCGCGAAGACGCGGGCCTCCGGCGCGACGAAGCACCCCGGGTCCAGCTCGACGTCTTCCAGCGCGCTCAGCGCCGCGTGCACCTCGGCCTGCCACGGCTCGGCCCAGGCGCGGATGGACGGCTTCGCGCGGAAGTAGAGCCAGGGCATGTGGCTCATGCGCCGCTTCTGCTGCGCGCGGAGGGTCTGCTCGTCAGCCATGGCGGGACATAGCAGCCCGCGACTCGCAGCCCGAGCCAGATCCGCGAACAATGGGAGCCCCGAGACGCCCGACGGGCCTTCTCCCGCAGCAGTGTCCGGCAAAGATGACTGCGCGCGCATCGCGCGCATCTTCGCCGGACCCTGCTAGGTTCCGGCGCAGATGCGCGCGACACGCAGTGTGGTGGTCGGCGGAGGCATCGCGGGGCTCGCGGTGGCCTGGGCGCTGGCCAAGCGAGGCCGGGACGTGACGTTGCTGGAGGCCGAGCCAGCGCTCGGGACGCACAGCTCCGCACGGAACGCGCAGATCTGGCTGCCGGTCGACGACGACGAGACCACCGGGCCGCTCGCCCTCCGGAGCGCCGAGGCGCTGACCTCGCTCCTGGGCGCCGAGACGGAGTGGCTGGTGCGCGACGGCGCCCTGGTGCTCGCGCCGGACGCGGCGAGCGCGGAGACGGTGCGGCGCGGCGCGGAGAAGGGCGGCGTGAAGGCGCGCACCGTCGACTTCCACGTCGTAGCGCGCGAGAGCCCCGTCGTGACCGAGCGGGTCGGCGTGCCGCTCTGGATCGAGGGCGCCGGCATCTTCGACCCGCACGCGATGGTCGGCGCGCTGGCGAAGGCCGCCAAGGCCCACGGCGTGAAGATCCGCCTCGGCGCCCGGGCGCAGGCCGTGGAGTCGGACGCCGTGCGGCTCGAGGGCGGCGAGCGCGTGCCCTACGACGAAGTGGTGAACGCGGCCGGCGCGTGGGCCGGGGAGCTCGGGCGGGCGCGAGGCGCGCACGTGCCGCTCGTCCCGCTCAGGCGGCACCTCGTCCTGCTGGACGCCGACCCGCGCGCCGCGGGCACGACGGTGTGGCGCTTCGGCGACGCGCAGGTCTACTGGCGGCCCGAGTCCGGCGGCGTGCTGGCGAGCCCCTGCGACGAGGCCCCCGTGACCGCGTCGCTGCCGCCGGCCGACCCCGGCGCGCTCGAGGCGCTGGCCGAGGCGCTGGAGCCCGTGGCGCCCTCCCTGGTCGACGCGCCCGTCCGCACGAAGTGGGCTTGCCTGCGCACCTACGCCCACGATCGTGAGCTCGTCCTCGGCCCGGATCCGCGCGCTCCCGGGCTCAGCTGGATGGCCGGCTTCGGCGGGCGCGGGATGACGGTCGCGGTCGCCGCGGGCGAGCTCTGCGCGAAGCTGATGGACGGCGAAGACGCCCCGATCCAGGCGCTCGTGAGACCGGATCGCCCCCAGCCAGAGGCCCTCGCCGACCACACGGGCTGAAAGCGGGTTTCTTCGCGACGGGCTGCTACAGTCCCGCCGATGACGAAGGAAGACGACGAGAAGCGTTCCGAAGAAGAGGCCTCGGAAGAGGACGAGCCGGAGACGGCATCGGCCGAAGAAGAGACCGACGCGGACGAGACCGAGGGCGCCGACGACGCGGGCGACGACGACTCGAGCGACGACGACGACGACGCCAGCGATGGCAACTCGGGCGACGACGACGCGGACGACGACGACGCCAGCGATGGCGACTCGGGCGACGACGACTCGGGCGAGCCCGCCGCTTCCGCGAAGGAAGACGACGCGTCGGCGAAGAAGAAGACCGCCAAGAAGTCGACGACGAAGAAGTCGTCCAAGGCCAGCGCCGGCGGCTCCAAGAAGAAGAAGCGGAAGAAGACCGCGGGCGAGCCGAAGAAGAAGACCGCCAAGCCGGTGCAGCCCGCGCGCAAGGAGCCGGAAGAGAACTCGACCCCGATGATCATCGGCGCGGTGATCGTGGCCGCGGTCGCGGTCGTCGGCCTCTGGTGGTGGAACAACCGAGACGCGGGTGCCGAGGAGCTCACGACGCTCGACACCGAGGAGTCGACCGAGGAGACCCCGACCGCCGCCGCCGACCCGGCCTCTCCGTCCAACCCGTTCGGCCTCCCGCAGCGCGAAGAGCCGGCCGGCATCCCCGCGCCGCCCGACGTCGCCGCGCCGCCCGAGAACGCGCAGCGCACCGAGTCCGGCCTCGCCTCGCGCGTGCTGGAGGCGGGTGACGGCGCCGAGCACCCCACCGCGAACGCGCGCGTGACCGTGCACTACACCGGCTGGACCACCGACGGCGAGATGTTCGACTCGTCGCAGCGCCGCGGCCGCCCGGCCACCTTCCCGCTCAACGGCGTCATCCCCGGCTGGACGGAGGGCGTGCAGCTCATGGTCACCGGCGAGAAGCGGCGCTTCTGGATCCCGGAGAACCTCGCGTACGCCGGCCGCCCGGGCGCGCCGCAGGGCATGCTCGTGTTCGACGTGGAGCTGCTCGAGTTCGAGGAGCTGCCGCCGCCGCCGGAGGCGCCGTCCGACGTGGCCGCGCCGCCCGCGAACGCGCAGCGCACCGAGTCGGGCCTCGCCTCGCGCGTGCTCGAGCGCGGGACCGGCAGCGAGCACCCCGAGGCCACCAACGTCGTGCGCGTGCACTACACCGGCTGGACCACCGACGGCGAGATGTTCGACTCCTCGGTCACCCGCGGCGAGCCCGTCACCTTCCCCCTCAACCGCGTGATCCCCGGCTGGACCGAGGGCGTGCAGCTGATGGTGGTGGGCGAGAAGCGTCGCCTCTGGATCCCCGAGGACCTCGCCTACCAGGGCCGCCCGGGCGCCCCGGCCGGCATGCTCGTCTTCGACGTGGAGCTGCTCGAGATCCTCGAGGCGCCCCCGGGCATGCCCGGCATGCCGCCCGGCCATCCCGGTGGGGGTGGCGGCTCGCCGCACTGAGAGACCGCGCTTTCGCTCGAACGGCCGACCTGGCATTCGCCCGGTCGGCCGTTTTCACGTGCTTCAGAGGACGCCAGCGGCTTCAGGCCATGCCGGCCGCGAACCGCAGCGCCGCGTCCTCGGACTGCGTCGCCCAGGTCGTGCGCGCGCCTTCGTCGCGGCTCAGCCGGTTGACCTGGAGCATGCCCGTCGCGCTGTTCACGAGCAGCGCCACGCGCTTGAAGTGGTTGACCGAGCCGCGCAGCTTGCGCATCGCGCCCTCGAACTCGGGATCGTTGCGCGACGGCGCCTGACGCATGTCGACCACGATGCCCCACTCGGTGTGCTCGGGGCGCATCGACTGGATGACCATCTCGTTCTGCTCGACGAGATCGTGGATCGTCTCCACGGGCGCGGCGCTGCGCCTGAGGAGGACGACCTTTCGGTCGAGATCCTCGACCATGTGCCAGAGAGAAGTCGAGACGACGGACTTCAGCATGACCTGTGACGAGCTGGGGCGGGGTGGAGGGATCGTAGCAGGCAGTAGCCCCGATTTTGTCAGGCGCCACCTGACAGTCCGGTGATACTCCTCGATGAGGACGATCACCGAATCGAGGACGGAGATCAGGGTCTCGCCCGCGTCGTCCAGCGTCCGCGCCGTGTGCCGCTCGAACGCGCGCAGGGCCTCGGTGAGGGTCGACTTCAGGTCGCGGAGGAGGCCGCGGTCCAGCTCCTCGAGCGCGAGCACCGCCTGCTCCAGCCCCTCCCAGGCCGCCTCGCCAGGGGGCACGCTGTCCTCGATCAGGGCCTCGAGCCGCTCGTGCAGCTCGTGCGGGGCGGCGTCCCCGAGCCGCGCGTTCTCGGAGTCTCGCACCGCGTCGAGGCGCAGCTGGAGCGCCGAGGCCTGCCGCGGGTCTCCCAGGAGGCCACAGGTCATGAGCTGGACGTCCGAGAGCGCGGGCCCCGAGAGCGGATCGAGGTACGCGTGCAGGAAACGCTGGTGCGTCTCGATCGCGCGCTGCCAGCGATAGGGAGAGCGAGGCTCGAGCGGCTCGTCGCGCGTGGTCCGCCCGAGCTGCAGGGAGTGGTCGGCCACGAGCGCGTTCTGCATCTCCACCACGAGGTAGGTGAGCTTCACCCAGGCGCGGTGCAGCGCCGCGAGGGCCACCGTCTGGGCGACGCCGTCGTACTCGACCGTGCCGCGCACGCCCTCGAAGTCGAGCGCGCGCAGCTTCCCGATCTCGAACATGCCGCGCATCGCGTCGACCTCGGTGCGCCCCTCGTGGACCCGCATGTAACCCTGCGTGGCGTCCATGCCCGTGTAGCCGCGGAGCACCGAGCGGCCCCCGGGGTGCAGCTCCAGCAGCTCCGTCACGTCGTAGACGCTGCCGTCGATCACCATCCAGTAGCCGTGCTCGGTGTCGTTGTGCTCGACGACCTGGGAGACATCGAGGGGGGTGCGGTCCCGGGCCCAGCTGCGGTTGTCGGTGAAGACCTCGAAGAGGTAGCGCCCCTCGGCGGCCAGCTTCTGCAGCGTGCGCTCCGCCGCCGCGCGGCGAGTGGCGTCGTCACCGCGCTCGGCCTGCATCAGCAGGCGCTTGAGCGACGCGTGCGCCGAGCGCGCAAAGCGGGCGTGCCCGCAGACGTAGACCTGCGCGGGCGGCGAGGTGGTCGTCCCGCGCAGCAGCCGGAGCAGGTCCCCACCGATGCGGTCGTCGAGCACCAGCTCGTCCACGCGGCGCTTCTCCCCGGGCCGCACGGTGATGCGCTGCACGCCCTGCAGCGCCTGGACCTTGCGGACCTCCGCGTCGTCCCGCGAGAAGGCCACCTCGAGGCGGAGCTTCCCCTCACGCACGAGCTGCTGCAGCTCCGTCCGGTAGTGCAGGTGCTCGCGCGTCCGGACGCCGAGGAGGAGCCAGGTCGGCCCCGCGTTCGGCTGCCGCGCCCGCTCCAGAATGAACGACCGGAACGGCGAGATGCCCGTGCCGCCCGCGAGCAGGATGACCGGCGTCGACGGGTCGGCGGGCAGCGCGAAGCGCGGCGGGTGGTGCACCGCGATCGAGACCGGCTCCTCGCGGCCGGCGACGCGCGCGAGGAAGCTCGAGGCGGTGCCGAGCCGACGCTTGCCCTCGTCGTCGTAGCGGATCTTGCCGACCGTGAGGTGCACCTCGCTCGCCGCGGTGGCGTCGGGCTCGTCCATCACCGACGCGATCGAGTAGGCGCGGAACATCTCCGGCGGCACGACGCGCGCGATGTGCTCGGTGGAGGTCAGCGGCGCCTCGACGAGCCGACGCGGATCCCAGCCCTCGGCGCGCAGCATGTCGAGCAGGTCCCAGAGCTCCCAGCGCTCGGTCGTCTGCTCGCGGATCGCGTCGAAGAGGAGCTCACTCTGGGTCACGGCGTGGAGCGCCTCCGCCATGCGGGGCTCGACCGGTCGCAGCCGCCCGTAGCGGAGCAGCTCGCGCAGGGTGAGGCTCTCGGGCCGCTCGCGCCCGGGTCGGAACGAGACCGCGTCTCTCCACTCGTCGGTCAGCGCGATCGTCTCGTCCCCCGAGCTCGACAGCGCCTTCAGGGTGCGCTCGATGAGCTCGGGATCGCTCTCGGGCAGCACGTAGCAGCGGTCGCCCGGCTCGTAGCGCACCCCCGCGCCCTTCACGTCGAGCACGACGTGCTGCACCCGCTCGGTCCCGCGCTCCGTGGTCTTGCGCGCCTCGAGAACTCGCGCCGGGTGAGCGCCGTGCGGGAAGCTCGCCATGCGCTCCTTGCGCGCGTACTCCAGCTCGGAGTCGACCTGATCCCAGGTGCGGTCCGAGAACACGCCCGAGAAGCCCCCGATGGTGACGCTGCGGCCCACCTTGAACGCCAGCTCGAGGTACCCGTAGACCTTCATCCGGTGTCGACCCAGGAAGCCTTGCTGCCCGGCGTAGACCTGGATCGCGTCCTTGAGCAGGCCCGACAGCCAGGGCTTGTCGACGCGGGAGACGTAGTCGGTGATCGAGACCTCCCCCGTGGCGGCGATGATCTCCTGCCAGTACTTGGGGTAGCCGCTCCGGAGCGCCTTGATCTCCTTGCCGAGGAACGTGGCGTGCCCGCGCCGCCCGAAGAAGGTGTCGAGCAGGTTGAAGATCGGAGACGAGGTCCCGCTCGGGCCCTGCACGCCCTCCACGAAGGGCACGGCGAACGGCGCGACCGTCTTCGCCCACACCACGGGGTCGACGTGGTGCGGGCCGTGCGGGTTCGGGTTGATCTTGAGCAGCGAGTCCCGGACCACCCGCTCGAGGGCCTCCATGATGAGGTGGAGCTCCGTCTCGAGCCCGTCCGGATCGTCGCGCGCCACCGACTCCTGCGCGCGGACGACGGCGCCGATCACGGGGCTGCACCGGCTGAGGATCTCGAACTGGGTCAGATAGAAGACCCGCTCCTCCTGGTTGTCCACGGTCGGGAACGCCAACTGCATGTTCTCGACCCGTCGCGGGTCGTCCGCGTTCGGATCGCGCAGCCGCCAGTTGTAGACGATGAGATCGATGTAGCTGAGGACCTCTTGCGGGCGATGCAGGCGCCGGCGGACCTCGGCCCACGGCTCGCTGAGGCTGGGCGGCAGGCGCTCGGGCGGCTGCGTCTCGACGTACCAGTAGGCGTGCGCGAGCATCCCCAGCACGGCGCCAGCCCGGAGCAGGTGGGCGTCGTCGAGGTGGTCGGGGTCGGCGGGCAAGACCTCCATGCGGTCGATCCGGCGCCGGAGGCCCAGCGTGCGGTAGAGCCCGGTGAGGTCGGCCATCGCCTCGTCCCAGGCGGCGTGGCTCGACGGCAACCCGAGCCGCGGCGGCTCGATCGGGGCGAAGCCGTGGACCTCCGAGAGGAAGCCGAGGTTCTCGTGGCCCAGCCGGCGGTTCGTCTGCTCCGCGTCGGTGAGCACGCGGCGTGAGGGGACGAGGATCTCGCCGTGTCGCTCGTGGGCCTTCGAGGGGTCGAAGGTGTGGGCCGCCCGGGCGGCGGACGCGATCCGCTCGGCGCGGCCGGTCTTGCGGGGCCCGTACTGCAGACGACCGACGTACCGATAGACCCGCTCGAACTCGTGAAGGTACCCGTCGAGGTAGCCGCGCTGCTCGTCGGTCAGCTTGCCTTCGCTGATCTCCGCGAGCGTCTCCGAGCCGTCGCTCGTGTCCATCCGCTTGAGGAAGAACAGCGTCGCGTCGCGCCCCGCGAAGAGCCGCTCGAGGTACGCGTGCTCTGGCGGCGCCTTGGACATGTCGAAGACCGCGCCCGCCAGCGCGACGTGAGAGCTGCGGCTCGCCAGCTGCTCGGGCGTGAGCAGCTCCCCCTCCACCGGGTGCTCGAACGGAGGCGGCTCGGGGCGCTGGACCACCGGCAGATCACGGAGCCATTCCACGTAGTCGTCGCGGAGCCCCGCGTCCCTCGCCCCCTGGACGAGGATGTTGCGGTAGCGCAGCGAGGGGTGCCCCTCGGGCACGACGCGCGCGGGCAGCCCCACGTAGACGTACGCGACGCGTCGCTCCCCGTCGTAGGTCTCGACCTCGAGCTCGCGCCGAGCGTACGCGACGTCGACCGCCTCGAGCTCGTCGAGCACGGGCAGGTATCGATCGTCGCACGCGTACAGGACGCCGTGCACCGCACGTCCCTCATCGGGGACGATGTTGCCGGTGCAACCTTCGATCGCGAAGAAGTTCGGGACGGTGAACGCGAGGCGCCAGTCGCGCAGGATCGCGGGCTCGGCCCGGTCGGATTCGACGCCCTTCGCCGCGAGGCTCGTGGCGCTCATGTTCGAGCCGTATCCGAAGTAGTGGAACAACTGGCTTCCCCTCGACCCGCGAAACCCCACCGCCAGCGGCCCCGGTTCTCGTCTGGGGAGAAGCGTACACCCACCGGGGGGCCCGGCAACGCAAACGCGGATCTCGCGACTCCCTACCGTCTCGTCCGCCACGCCTGTTAGGATGCGGCATGGCTGCGTCAATCCCGGAAGAGCACAGGCGGGGGCGCTACCTGCTGAGCCAGCGCCTCGGCGTGGGCGACGTCGCCGAGGTGTACCTGGCGCAGCTCGAAGGGGAAGGCGGGTTTCGTCGGGACATCGTGCTCAAGTGTTTGCGCCCCGAGCTCGGCCGGGAGCCCGAGCGCGTCCGTCTCTTCCTGGAAGAGGCAAACCTCGTCGCGCAGCTCCGGCATCCCAACATCGTGCAGGCGCTCGACCTGTCCCGTGATGGTGCCGATTACTTCATGGCGCTCGAGCTGGTCGACGGCCCCTCGCTCGCCAACTTGATCGGCTACACGCGCGGCGTGGGCACGCGCATCCCCGTCGAGATGGGCGCGCACGTGATCGCGGAGGCCGCACGCGGACTGCACTACGCGCACGAAGCGCAGGGCGCAGAGGGCCAGGGCGTGGTCCACCGCGACGTGCGGCCGGGCAACATCCTCATCTCCCAGCTCGGGGAGGTGAAGGTCGCGGACTTCAGCGCCGCGCTGTCGTCTTCGTCGCGGTGGGCCGCGCGCAGCCGCATGCGAGGCAGCGGCTACGTCGCGCCGGAGCAGACCGCGGGCGGAGAGCTCGATCGTCGCGCGGACATCTACGCGCTCGGCGTCGTGCTCTGGGAGATCGGGACGGGTCGGCCCCTCGTGTCCAACGAGGCGGGACCCGAGGGCCCCATCGACATCCCGCCCCCCTCCGAGCTCGACGAGCGGCTCGACTTCCGCTTCGACGCCATCGTCGCCCGCGCGACCGCGCCCGACCCGCGAGACCGCTACGCGACCGCGCACGAGCTGGCGGACGCGCTGCGGGACTGGCTGAGCGCGTTCGGTCGACCCACCGGCCGCGAGGAGCTGGCCGACTGGATGACCACCGCCTGTCCGGACCTCGGCCCGGGCGGCCTGACGCCGCTGGAGGCGACGACCGACTCCGGCGTCTTCCCGACGCCCACCGAGACCGTCGCCCCGCCGCCCCCGGATCCCGATCTCCCGGAGACCGAAGACGCGCTGCTCGGCCGGGACGAGGAGCTGCGGGCCATGGACGGCGCGATCGTGCGCGGGCGCCGCGTGCTGTGTCTCTCCGGGCGGGGCGGCGTGGGCAAGACGCGCGCCGCGGTCACCTGGGCCGCGCAGGTGCGCGACACGACGGGCGCGCGCGCCGTCTTCTGCGACGCCCAGCAGGCGAGGACCGCGGAGGACGCCGCGCACCTCGTCATCGCCAAGCTCGCGCCGTCGAGCGTGCAGCCGCGGGGCTCGCGGGATCCCGTTCAAGACGCGGGCGAGCTGCTGGCGAGCGCCGGCCCGTCGGTGGTGGTCTTCGACCAGCTCGATCAGCTGCTCGAGGAGGCCGGGGGGCTGTTCACGCCCTGGCTCGAGCGCGCCCCGGAGGCCATCTTCGTGATCACGTCGCGCGAGCCGCCGAAGCTCGCGCAGGCCGAGCAGATCGCGCTCGAGCCGCTCGCCGGCTCCTACGGGGACGAGCTCCGGGGCCCCGCGGCGGACCTGTTCTTCGCGCGGCTCGAAGAGGTGGGCGGCGAGGAGGCGGTCCAGCGCTGGCGCGACCCCGAGCGCCTGCGGGAGGTCGAGCGCGTGCTCCGTCGCCTCGATGGGCTGCCGCTCGCCATCGTCGTGACCGCGGCCCGCGCCGCGAACGAGACGCCCTCGGGCATGGCGGCCGAGCTCCGCCCCTCCTCCCCCGGGGTCGTCGAGGACGTCACCGAGGCGGCGCTCCGCGACGCGTGGAACGACTGCAACGGCGAGGAGCGGAGCGCCCTCCTCCAGTGCTCGGTGTTCCACGGCTCGTTCACCGGCATCTCGGCCACCGCGGTCCTGCGCGTCGAGTCCGCCCCGAAGGCGCTCGCGGCGCTGGTCGACAAGTCACTGCTCTTGCAAGAGGGCGGGCGCTTCCGGCTTCACCAGAGCGTGCGCGATCTCTGCGCGAGCGTGACGGACCCCGTGCTCGTGGAGGCCGCGCGCGAGCGGCACGCGGCGTACTTCCTCGACGCGGGCGAGGGCCTGCTGAGCAGCCTGCGCGGGCCCGGCGCGGGGCGCGCGTTCGCCTTGCTCGGGACCGCCGAGGCCGAGCTGCGCGGCATCCATGGGCTCGCCGTGGCCCAGCGCGACGGCGACCGCGCGATGCGGGCCGCGCTCTGCCTCGAGCCGACCCTCGCGCGGCGCGGAGACCACCGCAGCCTCGTGGCGCTGCTCGAGCTCGCGCGGAGCGCGGGGCCGCGGCCGTCCCTCGCCGCCCGGGGCGCGCTCGCCGAGGCGCGCGCTCACGGCTGGCAGTTCGATTTCCAGCCTGCCCTCGAGGCGGCCAACCGCGGCCTCGATCTGGCGAAGAACGCGGGCGAGCCCGAGCTGATGGCCGAGGCGCGCAGCGAGCTCGCGATGGTCGAGGTGCGCTGCGGCCAGGGCACCGACGCCGCCAAGCGGTATCGCGACGCCCTCGCCGCGATGCGCGAGGCGGGCGACCGGCGGGGCGAGGGCGTGGTGCTGCTTCGGCTGGCCAACCTGCTGAGCGAGCAAGGCGAGACCCAGGCCGCGACGATGATGTACCGCGTGGCGCTCGAGGCGAGCCGCGACGCGCAGGACCGCGTGTACGAGGGCATCACCCTGAGCAACCTCGGCGCGCAGCTGCTCGACGACGGCCGCCCCGATCAGGCCCACCAGGCGCTCTACCTCTCCGAGGAGATCTTCCGCGAGCTCGGCGAGGAGCGCTACGGCGCGGTCTCGCGTGGGCTCATCGGCTACGCGGTCGCCCTGCAGGGCAGCTGGGAGCAGGGCGCGGAGGCCGTCGAGCGCGCCGTCGAGACGCTCCAGCGCATCGGCGAGCGGGGCGTCATCGTGTTCTTCCTTGGCGTGCTCGTCTCGGCGCGCGCGCGCCTCGGTGACGACGCCGCGGCGCGGAAGTGGGCGGCGCACATGACGGGCGTCGCCGCGTCACTCCGCGGCACCCCGGTCGAGCACATCACGGGATTGCGCAAGGGCCACATCGAGCTGCTCGACGCCGCGAAGGCGGCGGCCGAGGGAGACCGGGTCGAGGCCACTCGGCTGATCGAGTCGGCCCGCGCGCGCGCGCAATCGGCTCCGCGAGACGTCCTGACGACGCTCCGGATCGCGGCGGCGGACCTCTGGGAGCACAGCGAGCAAGTGGAGGACGAGATCCTCCCGACGCGGCGTCGGAAGTCCTCCCTCGGGCGGATCCGGCTCGTGAAGCGCCCCGACGATCCGTGAATTCCTTCAGCCGGCTCAGCGCGGCGTGGACCAGGCCTCGAGCGTCGCGCGCTTCTCGGGGAGCATGTAGAGGGACGGATCGTCGAGCGCCTCACGCACCGCCATCTTCGCGCGCGGGCCCAGCATGTCGAGGCGCTGCCGGGCGCCCGGGTCGTTGCGGTTGAGCAGCACGTAGACGAGCTCCGTGCCGAGCCGGCGGGCCGCGTGATCCTCCGCCGCGAGCAGCTCGAGCCAGAGATCGGGCACGAGCGGCAGGTCGGCGCCGCATCGCGCCGCGACGCGCGCGCGGATGGCGCCGCGGAGCCCCGCGTCGACGATCCCGGCGAGCGCCGCCTCGTCCCCCAGCTCGGCCAGGCCGAAGGCCGCCCCCTCGCGCGCGCCCCGCTCGGGCGCCTCCCGGAGCGCGACCGCCAGATCGGGCCCGGAGTCCAGACCGAGCACGCGCGCCATCGCCACGCCCGCCGCCACCCACGCCGACTCCGCCTCCTCGTCGAGCAGCATCGCCTGGAGCACTGGATAGCCCGCGCGGTGCGCGATGGCGCCGAGCAGCTCCGCGGCGAGCTCCGGCGCGAAGCTCCCGCGGTCGAGCGCCGCCAGGACCATTCCGGCCGCCGCCTCGTCGGGCCGCAAGCCACGCAGGCCCATCGCGACGATCCGCGCGCGCCGGGGGTCGTCGAGAGCCAGCCGCACGAGCTCGGACGCGCCGAGCGGCGGCATGTCCGACGGCAGCCCGAGCAAGCGGCGCAGCGTCTCCCAGGGCAACATCGCCGGCAGCGTAGCAAAGCCTCGGGAGAGCGCCGATACTGCCCGCATGTCAGCCTCCACCCCGCTGATCGATCGCGCCCGCGAGCTGGCCCGCGCGGCCCACGCAGAGCAGACGCGGAAGGCGGGCGACGTGCCCTATTTCACGCACCTCGAGAGCGTCGCGGAGATCCTCGTCGCGCACGGTCACGACGACGAGGTGACGGTGGCCGCGGCCTACCTTCACGACCTGCTCGAGGATCAGCCCGCGCACGCGCCGCGGCTGCGCGAGGAGATGCCGGCCGAGGTCGTCGCGACGGTGGAGGCGCTGACCGAGAAGAAGACCGACGGGCGCGGCAAGACGCGCGACAAGCGCGCGCGCTTTCGCGACTACGTGGCCGGTCTGAAGGAGGACACCGAGGCGGCGCGCCGGGCGATCCCGATCAGCTGCGCCGACAAGATCCACAACACGCGCAGCCTCGTGTCGGCCGAGCGGGAGGGGCACGCGCTCCTCATGCGCCTGAGCACGCGGCCCGGACAGCACGAGGCCCAGCTGACGACCCTGCGCGCGATCTACGCGGGCCGCGTCCGCCCGGCGCTGCTCGCGTCGTTCGACGAGGCCAAGAACGCGCTGCTCGACACCCTCGCCGCGTGGCTCCCCGGCTGGGCGGTGACGATCTGCGCGCAGGCGCATCTCGGACAGTTCGACAAGGCCGGCCAGCCCTACGTCTACCACCCGCTCCGGCTCGTGCTCGCGGCGGACACGCCCGAAGCGCGCATGGCGGCGGCGCTGCACGACGTGGTGGAGGACAGCCCCTTCTGGACCGTCGAGCGCCTCGCGGACGAGGGGTTCCCCGAGACGGTCCTCCGCGCGATCGACGCCCTGTCCAAGCGCGACGGGGAGAGCTACGACGACTTCCTCGCCCGCGTGGAGGCGGAGCCGCTGGCGACCCGCGTGAAGCTGCTCGACCTGGCGGACAACGCGGATCTGTCGCGCCTCGCTTCACCGACCGACGCCGACCGGGCGCGCGTGGAGAAGTACCGCCGCGCGATCGCTCGCCTCGAGGCGGCCTCGAAGCGGCGCTCGCTCCGGATCGCGCTCGACGACGCGAGCCGAGCGGCGCTACGCGCGCGCGCCGTGCATCCCGTCGTGCGGGGGACCCACGTGACGCTGGTCCACCGCGTCGACCCCGACACCTTCTCTCCCGCCTGGATCCCGGGCGGCGCGGCGGTCGGCGACGAGGTGGAGCTCCAGGTCGTCGGAGAGGTGCGCGACGAGGCCGTGCAGGCGCTCGTGGTCGCGATCGGCGGCGAGACGCGACGCCCCGAGGACGGCGGCGTGCTGCACGCCACGGTCAGCCGCGCGCGAGGCGCCCGCTCGAGAGACAGCAACCGCCTGCTGCGCGACGCCACGCCCGAGCCGGTCGACCTCGGGGCGCCGGGCGATGTGCTCCGCGGTAGGGTCCAGTGGGTGGACTCGTAGGTGGAAGATAGCGCCCTGCACGGATAAGCTCCGGGCTGCCCTTTTCTCGAGAAGCGCCTCACTTGTCATCCACGCCCGATACGCCCTCCACGGACCCGCCCGCCGATCCGCTCCTGGGCACCCTCGTCGGCGACCGCTATCGCATCCTCGAGCCGCTCGCGCGTGGGGGGATGGGGCGCGTCTACCGGGCGATGCAGGTGCAGCTGAGCCGCGAGGTCGCGGTGAAGGTCCTCGACACGGCCGGGGACGTGGAGCCGCGCCTGCGCGAGGACTTCACGCGTCGCTTCCTCCTCGAGGCGTCGTCGCTCGCGAAGCTGAACCACCCGAACACGATCGTCATCTACGACTACGGCCAGGTCGACGACGACACGTACTTCATCGCCATGGAGCTGCTCACGGGGCGCACCCTGCGTCAGGTGATGAAGGACGGCCTGGTCGACGCCGAGCACGTGATCAAGATCGGCGCGCAGATCGCCGCGAGCCTCGCGGAGGCGCACGATCAGGGGCTGATCCACCGCGACCTGAAGCCGGGCAACATCTTCCTGACCAAGCGCGGGGACGACCCGGAGTTCGTCAAGGTGCTCGACTTCGGGCTCGTGAAACACCGCCCGGAGACCGGCCTCGACGCCAGCCACACCGGCTTCATGGTGGGCACGCCCAAGTACATGGCCCCCGAGCAGATCGTGGGGGATCCGGTCAGCCCGGCGACCGACGTGTACGGCCTCGGCGCGACCCTCTACCACGCGCTCGCGGGGCGTCCTCCGTTCGAGGCCGACAACCGGTTCGAGCTCCTCGTCAAACACGCCGACGTCGATCCGGACCCGATCAGCGAGGTCTCCGCCGCGCAGCTCCCGGACGGGCTGGAGCAGGTCATCTTGCGATGCTTGCGCAAGCGGCCCTCGGAGCGCTACGCGTCGATGCGCGAGGTGGCGCACGCCCTGCTGGCCTGCTCGACCCGCTCGGGCTCCTGGCCGCTGGGCGGTCTGATCAGCGCGCCAGGGCTCCGGGAGGAGCCCGAGACCGACGACTCCACGCGCGTGTCCAAGCCTCGCCCCCGGCCGACGCCCCTGGAGACGGCGGAGGCGCCGTCGCAGAGCGGCGTGCGCGCCTCGACCCCCGCTCCCGTCGCTCCGGCCACGCCCGCGCCGGTGGCCGCGCCCGCGGAGGCGCCCCGGAGCCAGCGGACCCTGCTCGCCCTCGTCGTGGGCGCGCTCGCGCTCAGCGCGCTGGCCGTGGGCTTCGTGGTCTATCGAGGGCTCGAGGCGCCGGCCGCCCAGCCCGCGCCTGCGCCGCCGCCGGTCGTCGCCCCCCCGCCCGAGCCTGCTCCGCCGGAGGAGGCGAGCGAGGCCACGCCGGCCGCGCCCGTCGACACGGTCGTGAGGTTGACCACCGAGCCCGAGGGAGCGCAGGTCCGTCGAGACGGGCGCGATCTCGGCGACGCGCCGCTGAATCTGGTGATCCCGAGCGGGGAGATCTGGACCCTCGACGTCTCGGCGCGGGGCCACGACGATCGCACGCTGACGGTGCGCGGTGGGCAGCGAGAGCTGCACGTGCGACTCGAGCCGACGCGCATCCAGCGTCCGCGACGGCCGAGCGCGGGCGAGCGGGACCGTCCCCGCACCGACCGTCCCCGCACAGACAATCGCGATCCATGGGCGGAGGAGCCGTGATCCGCGCGATCGCGTACCTCTCCCTCGTCGCCCTCCTGCTCGCCAGCGTCTCGACCGCGGAGGCGCAGCGCCGACGCAGGCTCTCTCCCGACGAGCGGCGGGCGCGGGAGCTGTTCACGCTCGGGGACGAGTCGTACGCGAACGGGCGCTACGACGCCGCGATCGCCGCGTTCGAGGAGGCCTACCGACTCAGCGAGCGGCCGCTGCTCTTGTTCAACCTGGCCAACGCGCAGGAGCGGGCCGGGTATCTGCGCGACGCGGTGAGCAGCCTCGAGCGATACCTGCCGCATGCGCGTCGGAGCGAGCGCGACGAGGTCGAGAGCCGGCTCGTGGCGCTGCGAGAGCGCGTCGCGGAGGAGGACCGCGCCGAGGCAGCGGCGCGCGCGGAGGCCGAGGCGGCGGAGGCGGCGGAGGCGGCGAGCGCGGCCGAAGCGGCGCGCGCGCCCGAGCCGTCGGAGCCGGCGGTCGTGCGGGGGCCGGATCTCTTGCCCGCCTCGCTCGTCCTCGGCGGGGGCGGAGCGTTGATCATCGCCGCGGCGGTGACCGGAGGGCTCGCGCTCAGGGCCCGCGACACGGCGAGCGCCCACTGCGTCGACGGCCTCTGCAGCGTGGAGGCCGAGGGACCCCTCGCCACCGACGAGGCGCTCTCGATCACGACCGACGTGCTCGCGGTCACGGGCCTCGCGGCGGCGGGGCTGGGCGTCTACCTGCTGGTGGACGCGCTCTCTCGCGGCGAGTCGACCGAAGCCTCCGTGGACGTCGCGATCGGCCCGAACGGCGGCGCGCTCTTCGCGAGAGGACGATTCTGAATGCGGCGTCTCGGGTGGGTGCTCGCGCTCTCTCTGCTCGGCTCCTGCAGCCTCACGCGTGCGGACCGTGAGGCGTGTCAGAGCCACGCCGACTGTCGGCAGGCCTTCGGCTTCGGCTTCGCCTGTGGCGACGCGGGCCTCTGCCGCCCCGTGCCCATGCACCCGCGTTGCCAGTCCACCTACCCCGCGGACCTGAGGGCGGAGGGCTTCGGCGACGCTTTCGTGGTGGGGAGCATCATCGACTCGACCGTGGACACCCACATCGCGCGCCAGAACGCGGTGCGGCTCGCGTTCACCGAGGTGCGCGACCTCGGCGGCCTCGACGGTCGCGAGGTCGGCCTGGTGTTCTGCACCAACGCGGTCGAGCCGCGCCTCGACGACCTGACCCAGACCGAGGCGAGCGCCGCCGTCGCGGCGTTTCTGGAGGACGAGCTCGGCGTCCCCGTCATCCTCGGCCCGCCCTCGAGCGACGCCGCGCGCGCCGCCTATGAGGCGACGGACGAGGCGCTGCTGATCTCCCCCTCCGCCTCCAGCTCGGCCCTGACCACGCTGGAGGGCGACGCCACCGACGAAGCACCGGGCCGGCTCTGGCGCACCGTCGCGCCCGACGCGCTGCAGGCGCGGGTCATCGCCGACGACCTGGACATGCGCGGCGTCACCAGCGTGGCCGTGATCGCGCAAGACGGCGCGTACGGGACCGGGCTCGCGGACGAGCTCGAGGCGGCCTTCGGGGGCACCGTCGAGCGGTTCACCTTCGACAGCGCGAGCGCCCGCAACGCGGCGGCCACCGACGCCGGCGCGAGCGGCGCAGAGGAGGTGTTGTTCTTCGGCTCGCAGACCTCGGACGTCACCGCCTTCGTCCTGTTCGCCGACTCCTTCGCCGGCTACGCCGACAAGAACCTCTTCCTGAGCGATAGCGCCGCCAACCGCGACTTCCTGCGTGACGCCTCCGCGGCCTCGGGCCTCTTCGATCGGATCCGGGGGACCCGCCCCGCCGCGCCGGAGGGCATCGTGTTCGACGCCTTCGTCAGCGCCTACGCGGCCGAGAACATGGGCGCGAACGCGGAGCTCTTCAGCTTCACGGCGCACGCCTACGACGCCGCGTGGGTGGCCCTCCTGGGCGCGACTTGGGCCACGCTCCAGGCCGACGGCGCGCTGACCCCCGAGAACGTCGCGCGCGGGATGCGCATGCTGAGCAGCGGCCCGCCGTTCGATCTTCGGAGCTCCAACTACGACGACATCGCCGAGCGCTTCCGGCTCGGCGAGAGCGTCGACGTGCGAGGCGCGTCGGGGGACCTCGACTACGACCCGACCACGGAGGAGACGCGCGCGCCCGTCCAGGTCTGGCGGATCGCGGCGAGCGGCGACGACATCGAGGGCGTGTACGTCGTGACGCCGTGAGCGCGCCGATGCACAGCGGACTCATCGAAGAGGCGGCGACACGCGAGCCCGTCGTCGACGAGGTGCGCGCGCTGGCCGAGCGCGAGGGGGTCGAGGCGCTGCGCGCTGCGCTCGAGGAGTCGTTCGAGCTGCACGAGATCGACGCGGCGACCGTGCTGGCCCTCGCGCTCCTGGCGAGCGGTGAGCCTCCGCCCGCGGACGCCGTCGTGCGCATCTATCCCGACGCGCTGAGTGACCGCGCGGCGCAGGTGCTGGTGGCCTCACACCCCGAGTGGCGGGAGGTGCTGGAGCGCATGCTCCGGATGCGTCAGCTCGATCGCTATCAGCTCGCCGTCGCGTGCGCGCTCTACACCGTGCTGGAGCCGGAGGGTCCCTGGCCGCCGGTGCTCTTCGAGGTGCTCCGCAGCCTCGCCAGGACGCGAGAGGGCTGGGTCGGCGAGGGCTTCGCCGTGCAGGCGGCGCTGCGTGTCGGCGACGCGCAGCTGGACGAGCTGTTCAAGGTGAAGCGCGACGTCGAGAAGGTCGACGAGAGCCTCTTCTCCTACCTCGGCGAGGCTCCGGGGATCGACTCGCTGGAGCCCACGCGGAGCAACGTGATCGCCAGCGGCTACACCGCCCGTCGCGCCACGCCCAAGGTGGGTCGGAACGACCCGTGTCCGTGCGGCAGCGGCAAGAAACACAAGAAGTGTTGCGCCGGCAAGAAGGAGGCGCGCGAAGCGCTGTCGCCCGTGGCGGGCTTGACCATGCGCGAGTACCGGAAGCGGCTGCACGAGGTGAAGACCGCGGAGGAGCTGGCGCGAGAGCACCCGGCCGACCTAGCGCGCCTCCCGCTCGAAGACCTGACCACCGCGCAGCTCGACGCGTGTTACGGCGCCTTCATCGACAGCGAGCGTTTCGATGACGCCGAGCGGGCCCTGTCGCTCTTGTCCGAGCGAGAGCTGCCGGAGGGTCTCACCGTCGACGGTCTGCGCGCCGAGCTGGTGACCTACGCGCACGACTGGGGGCACGACGAGCTCGTGACGCGGCATCTCGAGCGTTTCGAGGCGCCCGACTCGATCCCGAGCCACGTCGCGCTCGGCCGCGTGCTGCGGCACCCGACCGCCGACGCCCTGAGCGTGCTCGAGGCGGAGTGCCGCGCGCACATCGTCGAGGGCGGCCCTGCGCCGATGGTGCTGGCGTACGAGCTGCTCGAGCCCTATCCGGCGCTCGGCATCGTCATGGCCCGGGGCAGCTTGGACCCCGAGCATCCGGCGGACAGCGAGACCCTCCTCGCGGAGATCGAGTGGGCGCGAGATCGGCTCGGCGCCCCTCCGGACGACCCGGCGTGGTCGCTGTGGGATCTGATGAACGAGGAGCGGCGTCTCGCGCGCGCGGGGGACGAGGAGCGAGAGGCCTTGCAGCGCGAGCTCGAGAAGATGCGCGCGGAGGCGCAGAACGCGCGCGCCGACGCGCAGGTCCTGAGCCGCGAGCTGAACAAGCACCGAGGTCAGCTCGAGGCCCTGGAGTCGCGCGCGGAGGAGGCCGAGGCCCGTCGAGCCCGCGCGAGGAACGCCGCCGAGCGCGCCGCCGCGGAGCGGGACGTCGAGGCGGCCAAGCGCCTGCGGCAGAAGATCCGCGAGCTGGAGGGCCGCATTCGCGAGGGCCAGCGCGAGCGGCGCGAGCTCCGAGAGCGCGCGGAGGAGCTCGCCAGCCAGCAGAGCACCGAGGAGCGCCCGGAGGAGGAAGAGAGCCTCGAGGAGCGTCAGGCCCCCGCGATCCCCCACGGCGTGCGCATCCCCACGTGGACCGACAAGGCCGTGAGCTCGCTGGACAAGCTCCCGAAGAATATCGTCGCCTCGGCCATCGCCACCGCCGGAGCCCTGGGCGCCGGCCGCCCGGAAGCCTGGCGCCACGCGAAGAAGCTCGAGGGCCTCCACGGCCTCTGCTCGGCCCGCGTGGGCATTCACCATCGTCTCTTGTTCGCGATGGACGACGACGGCGTCCTCGAGGTCGACGAAGTCGTCACCCGCGAAGACCTGGACCGCGCGCTGGCCAGCCGACGCTGACATCCGCCCCTGGTCCCGAGTTAACTAAACTTGCGGTACGTCTACCTGACCATCGGAGCGGGGCGCAGAATCGGCTGGTCGGCGC
This sequence comes from Sandaracinaceae bacterium, assembly GCA_040218145.1. Classification (GTDB taxonomy): domain Bacteria; phylum Myxococcota_A; class Polyangia; order Polyangiales; family Sandaracinaceae; genus JAVJQK01. The sequence goes on from JAVJQK010000012.1 coordinate 117,560, forward strand.
TCTGAAGGTCCCCAGAAGCGACACGAACGTGGCCTGGGTGGGGCCTCACGGTCGCCCTGCGCCGCGAACAGACGGACCCCGGCGGCGCGAGGCCACCAGGGTCACGAGAAGAGTCGCGCGATCAGCGCCGATCTACGGGAACGGCTCGCACGCCGCCGCGTGGTGCTTCTTCATCCAGTACGTGCCCGCCGGGAACACCACGCTCCGGTCC